>JASLCK010000048.1 GCA_030151865.1 Rhodospirillaceae bacterium
GCAAGGTGGTGCGCGGCACGTTTTCCGGCGACGAAATCCAGGCGAACAGCGCCATCGACGGGAAGGCATGGCGCAGCACTGTTTCGCCGAAGAAGGTGCGGGCCGGCTGATTGCGCAAGGTGACTTCGATGCCCAAACGCTTCCAGGCCTGCTGGGCCACCAGTTCCATCACTTCGCGGTTGCGCACTCCGGCCGTGGTCATGATTTCCAGCGCCAGTTTCTCGCCCTTGGCGTTTTGACGCAGGCCGCCGGGGCCGATCTTCCAGCCAGCCTCATCCAGCAATTGCGCGGCCTTGGCGGGGTCATAGGGATATTTGCGGATTTTGGGATCGGCGGGCCAGTCCAGCGGGTTGACGTCGCTGTCGGCCACCTGCTGTTTGCCTTGGAAAATCTGTTGCACCATGGCGGCGCGGTCCAGGCCATAGGTCAGGGCCTGACGCACCCGCTTGTCGGCCAGGATCGGGTTGTCCAGGTTAAAGGTGATCTGGTCATAGACCAGACCGGGCTTATAGATCACCTTCCATTCGGTGCGTCCGCGTTTTTCAAAGGCCAGGGCGGCATCCAGGGTCATGCCCAGTTCGCCCGCCACCATGTCCAGCCCGCCCGACAGCAGATTGGCTTCCAGCGCCGGGGTGGCTTCGATGGATTTGACGATGATCTTCTGAAAGGCGGGCTTGGCCCCCCACCATGTGGGGTTGGGTTCCAGCACCACATACTGACCGCGCTCCACCTGGGTGATGCGATAGGGGCCGAAATAAAGCCCCGGATTGGTCGGGTCGGTGTCGAACAGGGTGCGGGTCTTGTATTGCGCCGGATCGGCGAACGCCTTCTTTTCCAGATGGGCGGGCAGTACCTGGAAATCGTTGATGGCGTTGTAATCGAAGGTCACCCGGTCGAAATGCAGGGTAAAGGTCTTGGCGTCCTTGACGTCGATGGCGCGAATGCGGCGGAACAACTCGCCGTTGGACACCCCGCTTTGCGAATGTTTGCCGACCTGCCAGGTGAACAAAACATCGTCGGACGTCACCGCCACCCCGTCGCCCCAGGTGGCCTTGGGCTGAATCTGATAGGTCAGGGCGATGCCCTTGCGCCCGTCGGGCAAGGTTTCGATCACCGCCTGACCATTTTCCAGGGTCGGCAGTTGGGTGCACAGCAGGCAGACCAGTTTCCAATCCTTATCAAAGACCGTGAACGGCCGCATGGTCATGGATTGGATATAGCTCTTGGCGATCATCGCTTCGATCAGCGGATTGAAGTTGGACGGGAACTGCGACAGCCCGATGGTCAACTGATCGTGCCGGGCCTGGGCAGGGGCCGAGACCGACAGTCCCAGCACGGCCAGCAGGCATACCAACACTCGGCGAATGATCATCGGTCGGGTCTCCGGTCCTGATCTTTGCAAGAAGCGCCGATGTTAGCCCGAGCCGGGCCGGGGCGCCATGGGCGGCTTAAAACAAAAACGCCATCCTTGCGGATGGCGTTTTGGCAAAAGCGATTTTGACCCAATCAGGCCAGAACGCCCTTTTCCTTCAGCAGGGCGGCCAGTTCGCCGTTGGCATGCATTTCGCGCACGATGTCGCAGCCGCCGACGAATTCGCCCTTGACGTAAAGCTGGGGCAGGGTCGGCCAGTTGGTGTACTGCTTGATGCCGTCACGCAGGGACGGATCGACCAGGATGTCGATGCCCTTGAACTTGACGCCGAGATCGCTCAGCACCTGCACCACGGCGGCGGAAAAACCGCACTGGGGAAACATCGGGGTGCCCTTCATGTAAAGCACCACGGCGTTTTCGTTCAGATCCTGCTGGATGCGTTCGAAGACGGGATTTCCGCTCATTTCTGTAAACTTCCTGTGTTGAAGTGTTTGCTGTCTTGGCCCTGCCTGCCCATATGGCGGTGCGCCGGAAAGATGTCAACCTTCGTGCGGGGCGGCAAGGTGTGTGGGGTTCGTTCTCTTGCGCAGAATGCCCCGCAGGTGCGGGGCCGAATAAAGAACCAGACCGGCCCAGATGAAGCCAAAGGTGATGGCGTGGGTGGTCTTGAACGCCTCGCCGAAGATCAGCACCGCCACCGCCATCTGAATGGTCGGGTTGATGTATTGCATCAGCCCCGCCGTCGCCATGCTGAGGCGGCGTGCCCCATAAGCGAACATCATCAGCGGCAAAGCCGTAATCGGCCCGGCGGCGATCAGCAGCGCGGCATAGCCGTGGTCCATTTGTAAAAATGCCCCGCCATCGGGACGGGTCAGCAGATAGGCGGCGGCAAAGGGGGCCAGCAGCAGGGTTTCCACCGTCAGGCCGACCAGGGCATCCACCGGCACCAGTTTGCGCAGCAGGCCATAAAAAACGAACGTGATGGGGAACGACAGCACCAGCCAAGGCACGCCGCCCATGCCCGATGCCAGTACCCCAACCCCGATGCAGACCAGCAGGACGGCGGCAATCTGCCGGGGCGACAGCCGTTCGCGCAGGATCACCGCGCCGACCAGCACGCTGCACAGCGGATAGATGAAATAGCCGATGCTGGCATCCAAAGCCCGGCCATGGGCCACCGCCCAGATGAAGAAGCCCCAGTTCAGGGTGATGCAAAAGGCCGATCCGGCCAGTCCGGCCAGACGCTTCTTATCCTGAAAGACACCCAACAGGGCGGGGGCCTTGCCGATGGCGACGACCAAAAGGGTGGTCAGAACCGCGCTCCAGACAATGCGGTGTCCCAGCACCTCGAGTGCTGGGATGGCGGCCATAACCTTGAAATAAAGCGGGAAGATCCCCCAGGCGAGATAGGCGGCCAGGGCTGCCGCCATGCCCTTGCGGTCTTCCGGCCAGTGGGCGAACCCAAGGGGGGAGATCAGAATTTGGGGGCGTCCTCGGGCGTGGCGGTTTGCAGGGCCAGGGCGTGCAGATCGCCGCCCATCTTGCCGCGCAGGGCCGCATAAACCATCTGGTGCTGCTGGACGCGGGACTTGCCCTTGAAGGACGGGCTGACCACCAGGGCGGCGTAATGATCGCCGTCGCCGCGCAAATCTTCGATGGTCACTTGGGCGTCGGGCAGGCCTTCCTTGATCATCTGGGCGATAACGTCGGCTTCCATGGCCATGGGGGGGCTTCCTTCAGATGGAAAGAAACGAGCCGCAAACGGATTTGCGGCTCGCCTCTGTTAACAATGATGTCGTCGTGGGACCGACGACGGTTCAGGCGTTGTGATCGGGCGCCGACATGAAGTTGGGCAGCCAACCTTCATTGATCGCCTTCAGATCAGACACCGAGATGGTGCCGCTGCCCTGAACCGTCAAGTCATGACCGCCGGTTTTCCCGATGATGCGGATGCTGACCTCGGCCAATTGGGCCGCTTCCAGCACTTCGCCCACCAGATGGGTCGGGACGCTGACGACATAACGGCCCTGGTCTTCGCCAAAGCACCAGGCATGCAGCGGAACCGCACCCTGGGGCGGTTCCACCGTGGCGCCGATGCCCGACGCCATGGCCATTTCCGCCACGGCCACCAGAACGCCGCCGTCCGAAACGTCATGCACGGCGGTCAGATTGCCTTCGGCGATCTGGGCGCGGACGAATTCGCCGTCGCGCTTTTCGCGGTGCAGGGCCACCGGCGGCGGAGCGCCTTCTTCACGCCCGCACAGTTCGCGCAGGTACAAAGACGCGCCCAGCCAGCCCTTGGTTTCGCCGATCAGGACGATGTTTTCGCCGCCCGCCTTGAAATCCAGGCTGGCGGTCTTGTCCACGTCCTTGATCAGACCGACCGCGCCGATGGCGGGGGTCGGCAGGATGGCTTGGCCGTTGGTTTCGTTGTAGAGCGAAACGTTGCCCGACACGACCGGGAAGTCCAGGGTCTTGCAGGCTTCGCCCATGCCTTGGATGGCCTCGACGATCTGGCCCATGATTTCGGGCTTTTCGGGGTTGCCGAAGTTCAGATTGTCGGTGACGGCCAGCGGCAGGGCACCGACGGCGGACAGGTTGCGGTATGCCTCGGCCACGGCCTGACGGCCCCCTTCATGGGGATCGGCATAGCAGTAACGCGGGGTGCAGTCGGTGGTGACGGCCAACGCCTTTTGGGTGCCGTGGATACGCACCACACCGGCATCGCCGCCCGGACGCTGCACGGTGTCGCCCATCACCATGTGATCGTACTGTTCGTAGATCCAACGCTTCGAGGCCAGATCGGCGCAGCCGACCAGCTTCTTCAGGGCGTCGATGGGATCATGGGCCGGAACGGTCTTGGCGTCGATGACGGCGGGCTTGACGCCGGGCACCCACGGGCGGTCGTATTCCGGGCTGGCCTGGGCCAGGGGATCGATCGGCAGGTCGGCGACGATCTGGCCGTGACGCTTCAGCACCATGCGGCCGGTATCGGTCAGGGTGCCGACG
>JASLCK010000062.1 GCA_030151865.1 Rhodospirillaceae bacterium
AGAGCAGTACCGTATGGGGCAAAAGCTCGGGGAAGGCGGACGTCACGGCGCGAATGCCCGCCGATACTGACACTGCCACGGTCAGTACATAATCAATCAGCAGGGAGGCTGCGGCGATCAGCCCCCACCATTCCCCCATATTGTCGAGCGCCACCACGAAGGCCCCGCCACCACCCGGATAGGCATGGATGGTCTGGCGGTAAGATGCGGTGACGATGGCCAATAGGGCGCAAATGCTGATGGAAATGGGGATCGACCAGCCAAAGGCGGCGGTGCCGATCAGCACCAGGACCAGCAGGATTTCTTCCGAAGCATAGGCCACCGACGACAATGCGTCCGATGAGAACACCGCCAGGGCGCGGACCTTGGTCAGCTTTTCATGGGCGGCAGCGGCGGTGGCGATGGGGTTGCCGAAGAGAACCCGGCGCAGATTGACGCTCACCGGCTTAGTCCTCGGTCTTGGGTTGCAGTTCCGCCAGCTTGGCCAGGGCTTCGTCGCGTTCGCGCAAGGCCTGGGTGCGGCGGTCCACTTCCTTGCCGTTGACTTCCAGCAATTGCTGGACACGTTGGCGCAGTTGCTTGATTTCGGCGGTCAGGCGCGGAATGGCGTCCCGCGCCACGGCGGCGAAGTCGGCATTGGCCTGATTTTCTTCCTGGGTGCGGTAATCAAACAGGGCAATGGCGGCGTTGTCTTCGTCGGTGGCGGCATTCAGCCAACTGCAGGCGACGGTGGAATCGGACAAAACTTGCCATGGACCGGGGGTGGCGGCTTGGCAACGGGCTTCGATTTCGGCCAAATCGTCCGGAGACAATGGCGATTCGTCAGCGCTGGCGGTCACGGCGGATTCCCCTCGAAAAATGAACATGGTCCCGTCCGTCCCATCACGGCGGGATGTTGCAATGCGATCATGGCGCAAAGCGGAAGGGTGAACAAGGCCACCCTTCCAACGCGTTGGTTTTCTTAATTTTTCGGCAAAGCGTCGATCTGTTTTTGCAGATCTGTTCGGTCTGGCGACGATGCGGGCAATTGCGCCAGCAGCTGACCCCACAATTCGCGGGCCTTGGCCGGATGTCCGTCACGGGCTTCGACCGCGCCGACATAATAGAGCGCTTCACCGTTCTTGGCGTCCAAGGTCAGAAGCTTACGCATGGTCACGATAAAGTCATCGGGCAGATCGGTATCATTCTTGGCGCCCGCCAATTGGGCATTGCCCAAAGCTTCCAGGGCATCGACCGACTTGGCATCCAGGGCAACGGCGCGCTTGGCGGCGTCGGTGGCTTTGTCCAGTTGCCCCAGCACACGATATGCTTGGGACAGACGCAGCCATCCGGCCATGTCGCCGGGGTTCTTTTCCATCTTGGCGGCCAGGCCAGCCACCATGGACAGAATCATCGCTTGCTGATCCTGAGGCGTAGATTGGGCCGCAGGCAAATCGGGCACCCCTTCGGTCGAGGGTGCTTGCGGGGCAATGGTGGCCGGGTCGAGCTTGGCTTCCTTGGCAGCGGCTTCGATCCGGCCCTTAACCATGGGCAGCCAGGGAGCATCGGCGGGGCTGTTCTGTTCCAAGGCGCGCCAGACGGCGATAGCTTCGGCGGGTTTGCCGATTTGCAGCTTGGCCAGCCCCAGATAGAAGCTGGCGCGCGGATCCCTGGGGTCGGCCTTCAGGGCTTGCAGGAAAGCCTGACGGGCTTCTGGCATCACACCGCCGCCATTGGCCAGGACGATGGTTTCGCCCATGGTGGACAACAATTCGGAATCGCCGCCGCCCAACTGGATCGCCTGGCGATAGGATTCCACGGCATCGTCATAGCGGCGCATCGTCTTTTGGGCATTACCCAGCAGAACGTAACCGTGGGCGTCTGGGTTCCTTTTCAGATTATCGGCCAGTTTCTCAACCATGGCCGCCATCTTGAATTCGGGGCTGTTGGCCCGTTCGGCAAAGGGCTGGGCGGGCAGTTCCGGCGCACCCAGGCGGCCATAGACCAAAAGCGTGCCGATGGGGACCCCCGCCAGGATCACCATGGCGGCAATCAGGCGCAGCCAGCGGCCGGTTTGTAGGGCGCGGGCGTCGGTGGATGGAGTGTCAGCTTCGTCGGCAGCCTGGGCGGCCAGCAGACGGCGCTGAATTTCCAGACGGGCAGGGGCAGCCTGCTCGGCATTGACCAGACCACGTTCCATGTCGCGATCCAACTCGGCCAACTGGTCGCGGTAAACCGCCACGTCATAGCCGATGCGGTTGGGCGCGGCGGTCTGACGGCGCAGCAGGGGGGCCAGCAACAGCAGCAGAACCGCCAGGGTCAGGGCGGCGATGGCGTACCACAAGATCATTGCTTGCTATCCTCGGCTCCGCTGCCCAGCAGGGCGGTCAGGCGGCGCTTTTCCTCGTCGCTTAAGGGCTGGCCGGTGGTGGCGGTGGGTTGGGCGGTGTCACGGTTGCGATAGAACCGCACGGCGGCGACAACTGCCGCCAGGAACAGGACCAGCGGCCCCAGCCACAAAACCAGGGTGGTGGCCTTGAAGGGTGGGTTCAGCAGCACGTAATCGCCATAGCGATCCACCAGGAACTGTTTGACCTGAGAGTCGCTGTCGCCTGCGGTCAGGCGTTGGCGCACCAGCAGACGCAGATCGCGGGCCAGATCGGCATCGGAATCGTCGATCGACTGGTTTTGACAGACCAGGCAGCGCAGATCATGACTGATCTCGCGGGCGCGATGTTCCATCTGCGGGTCTTTCAGCATTTCGTCGGGCTGAACTGCCCAGGCGCTGCCATAAAGACCGCCCGCCGCCAGCAAACCGCCGATCAGCAGACCGCTTATCAGCCCCTTTCTCATTTTTCCACCTCGGCCACCAGGGGCAGCAGCTTCTTTTCAATGTCTTCGGGGGTAAAGGGCCCAACTTGCTTGTAGCGGATGCGGCCCTGGCGATCGATCAGATAGGATTCAGGCACGCCATAGACGCCGAAATCAATGCCGACCCGGCCATTGCGGTCAGCCCCGATGGCGGCATAGGGATTGCCCAGACGGGCCAGCCAGGCGGTGGCATCCTCGGGTTTGTCCTTGTAATTGACGCCGACCAGATTGACCCGATGCTTGGATGCCAGCTCCAGCAGGTAGGGATGTTCGGCCCGGCAGGGAATGCACCAGGACGAGAAAAAGTTGACCAACGTCACCTTGCCTTGCAGATCGGCATTCTTCAGGCCAGGCAGGTCGGCCAGCAAGGGCGGCAGGTCAAAGGTCGGGGCCGGTTTGTCGATCATCACCGACGGGATCATGTTGGGGGCATCGCCCTTTTGGATCAGCACCAGCCGATAAGCGAAGAATCCGGCCAGCACCAGGAAAACCAGAACCGGCAAAAAGGCGGACAGACGAAATTTCGACATCATCAGGCTCCGGCCTTGGCGGTGCTGGCGGTCTGGGGCTGAGTCTTCTTGATCGGCGCGCCGATGCGGTGACGGCGGTCGGTCAGCGATACCATGCCGCCCGCGACCATGATCACCGAGCCAATGAAGATCCACGGAACCAGAGGATTGTAATAAAGGCGCGTCACCCAACCGCCCTTGCCATCGGATTCGCCGACGACCGCGTAAAGGTCGCCCAGGAAGTTGGTATGAATGGCGGCGTCGGTGGTCGGACGCGGCGGCATGATGAACAGCCGCTTTTCCGGCTTCAGATCGGCCACGAAATCACCGCCCTTGGTGGCGACAAAGGTGGCACGGGTGGCGGTGTAATTGGGGCCGGGGATATTGTCTTCGACCGACTTCAAGGTCAGTTCATAGGCAGCGACCTTGACGGTCTCGCCCAGATGCATGACCTGGATTTTCTCAGTCTGCCAAGCGGAAGACCCGGTGATGCCCATAATGGTGACGGCCAGACCGGCATGGGTGATGGTCATGCCATAGGCGGCGCGGGGCAGATGAATGGCGCGGCGCAAGGTTTCAGACCAGGGCGCACGCAGGAACTTCACCCGTTCGGCCCATTCCACCAGGGTGCCGACGATCAGCCACGCCGCCAGGGCGATGCCGCCCGCCGCCCACAAAGGACCGGACGAGCCACCGGCAACCAGCCAGGTGATGGCGGCGGCCAGCACGACGGCAGCAAAAGCCACCTTAAGGCGCGACAGAGCCCCGGCCAAGTCGCCGCGCTTCCACGACAGCAGCGGGCCGATAGCCATGGTCACCACCATGGGGACCATCAGCGGAATGAAGACGGCATTGAAGAAGGGCGGACCCACCGACACCTTGCCCAAATCCAGGGCGTCGGCGAACAGAGGGTAAAGGGTGCCCAGCAGCACGGTTCCTGCGGCAGTGCTCATCAACACGTTGTTGAGCAGCAGGCTGCCTTCGCGCGAAATCGGGTTGAACAGCCCGCCGCCCTTCAGCGACGGGGCGCGCAGCCCGAACAGGATCAGCGAACCGCCGACCACCAGCACCAGCAGACCCAGGATGAAGACGCCGCGCGTCGGATCAGAGGCAAAGCTGTGCACCGACGTCACAACGCCCGAGCGCACCAGGAAGGTGCCCAGGATCGACAGTGAAAAGGCGATGATCGCCAGAAGAATGGTCCAAGCCTTCAAGGTGTCACGTTTTTCGACGACGATGGCCGAGTGCAACAGCGCGGTGCCAGCCAGCCAGGGCATGAACGAAGCGTTTTCCGTCGGGTCCCAATACCACCAGCCGCCCCAGCCCAGGGTGTAATAGGCCCACCACGACCCCATGCCGATGCCCAGGGTCAGGAAACACCACGCAGCAAGGGTCCAGGGACGCACCCAGCGGGCCCAGGCGGCATCGACGCGGCCTTCGATCAGGGCAGCGATGGCAAACGAAAAGGCGATGGAGAAGCCAACATAGCCCAGATAAAGAAACGGCGGATGGAAGGCCAGACCAGGGTCTTGCAGCAGCGGGTTCAAGCCGTTGCCGTTCATCGGGGCCGGATCAAGGCGGGCAAACGGGTTCGAGGTCAAAAGGATGAACAGCAGGAAGCCGATGGCGATCATCGCCTGGATCGACAGGGTGCGGGCCCGCAAGGCAGGCGGCAGATTGCCGCCAAACAGCGACACCGCCACCCCATAAAGGGCCAGGATGAAGGCCCACAGCAGCATCGAGCCTTCGTGGTTGCCCCAGACGCCGGTGATCTTATAGAGCATCGGCTTGTCGGTATGACTGTTCTGGGCAACGTTCATCACCGAAAAATCGCTGGTGACGTAAGACCAGGTCAGGGCGCCAAAGGCGATGGCCAGCAGCAGAAACTGCGCCAGGGCGGCGGGGCGCGCCACATCCATCCAGGGTCGGTCACCGCGCTGCGCCCCCACCAGGGGGATAATAGCCTGCACGATGGCAACGAACAGCGCCAGGATCAGCGCGTAATGTCCAAGTTCGGGGATCATTTGTGCTGATACTCTTCCTGCCAGTGACCCGACTTCTTCAAGGCGTCGGCAACTTCCTTGGGCATATAATTCTCGTCGTGCTTGGCCAGCACTTCCTGGGCGTGGAAAACGCCCTGGGGGTCCAGCCTGCCTTCTGCAACCACGCCTTGACCTTCGCGGAACAGATCGGGCAGCACGCCGGTGTAGGTGACATTGAGCGAGGCGCTCATATCGGTGACCTTAAAGGTGACCGTGCTGCCATCCTTGGCGACCGAGCCCTTTTCCACCAGACCGCCGATGCGGACCCGGCGGTCCGGGCCGACATGCTTGGTCTGCAAATCGCTGGGGCTATAGAAATAAACCAAGGTGTCGTTAAAGGCGGTCAACACCAGGGCCGTCGCCGCGCCCAGGGCCAACAGGCCCAGCAGCACGAAATAAAGGCGCCGTTGCTTGCGGGTCACGGGATTACCCCTCGGTCTTGTTGGGTTGGGCGGTGGCGCCGGGGCGGCCGCGCCGTCCGGGAGCCAATTCCTGCAACGTCTTCAATTCGGCTTCGCGCGCTCGCAGGTTGCCCAGTGTGACGGCGATCAGGCCGATCATGATGATCAGGGCCAGCCCGTAAGCGGGCCAGACGTAAAGGGCATAACCGCCCATGTCGAAGAAAGCGTTCATGACTGGCTGCTCTCCAACACCGTCGCGCTGGGCGAGCCGACGGCATGAATCTGGGTCATGCGAATGGCACGGATCTTGGCGGCGATGATTTCACTGCGGATGCGGATCAAAAGGATCGTCACAAAGAAGGTGGTGAAGCCAAGGGCCATCAACAACAGCGGGATCAACATCGCCGGATCAATGGACGGCATGCCTGCGCGGATAACGCTGGCCGGTTGATGCAGGGTGTTCCACCAATTCACCGAAAATTTGATGACCGGCAGATTAGCCACCCCGGCCAGCGCCAGAATGGCCGAAGCCCGCGCCCCGCGATTGGGATCGTCAAAGGCGTTGTTGAGCGCCATATAGCCCAGATACAGGAACAGCAGGATCAGCATGCTGGTCAATCGCGCATCCCAGGCCCACCAGGTGCCCCACATCGGGCGGCCCCACAAGGATCCGGTCACCAGACAGAGAAAGGTGAAAGCCGCGCCCACGGGGGCGGCGGCTTTGGCGGTCAGGTCGGCCAGCGGGTGCTTCCAGATCAGGCCGACGGCCGAGGCCAGGGCGATGGTGGCATAGCAGGCCATGCCCAGCCAGGCCGACGGCACATGGATGTACATGATGCGCACCGTCTCGCCCTGCTGATAATCGGCGGGCGAGGCCAGCAGGCCCAGATACAGCCCAGCGGCCAGGAACAGGACGGTTGCCAACGCGGTCCAAGGCTGGATCACGGCGGCCAGGCGCAAAAACTGCGCGGGATTGGCAAAGCGATGCATGGCGTGGTTCTACAGCTTGTCGGTTAGCGGTTCCAAGAAGGCGGTAAGCTACTTTTGACCAATTCTAAACTATCTCGTTCCACATTCCAAATCCCATTGCAAATATAGGGATATGGCTATTCCAAAGCCTGGCGCAACGCAGCGGCGGTTGCCAGCGGGGCCAGGGGCAGGGCGGCCAACAACATGCCGCCCAGGACCAGAAGCTGCGCCTGCGAGGGCAGACCCTGAACGGCGGAGTCGATGGCGCTGACGCCGAAAATCAATACCGGCACATAAAGCGGCAACACCAGCAGCGACAACAACACACCACCGCGTCGCGCGCCCAGCACCAGGGCCGCGCCCATGGCCCCGATCAGGCTGAGCGTCGGTGTGCCCAGCAGCATCGTCAGCAACAGCGTGCCAAAGCCGTCGGCATTCATATGCAGCAGAACTGCCAGCACCGGAGCGGCAATGATCAGAGGCAGTCCGGTGGTCAGCCAGTGCGCGATCACCTTGCCGATCACCAGCACTTCCAGGGCAGTCGGGGTCAGCGCCAGCAGTTCCAGGCTGCCGTCTTCATAATCGGACTGAAACAGCCGATCCAGCGACAACATGGACGCCAGCAGCGCCGTCACCCACAACACACCCGCCGAAACCCGTTCCAGGATATTGGCTTCCGGCCCGATGCCGAACGGGAACAAGACCACCGTCAGCACAAAGAAGGTCACCACCATCACGCTGTCGCTGCCTTGACGCAAGGCAAGCCGAAGATCGCGGCGGATGATTTCGTAAAGGCGGTTCATACCCAGACATCCTCGACCGAGGGGGCGGTGGGGGTGAAATGATCAAGATGCAGCTCGCGCGCGCCGGGCAGGTCGACGTCGGCATGAGTGGACAGGGCGACCATGCCGCCTGCCGCCCGATGTTCGGCGATCACGCCTTCCAGCGCCTTGACCGAGGCGCGGTCCAGCGCCACCGTCGGCTCGTCCAGCAGCCAGACCGGGGCGGGGGCGGCCAGCAGACGGGCGAGGTTCAGGCGGCGCTTTTGTCCCGCCGACAAGAGCTTGCCCGGGACATCGGCCAGCCGCAGCAAATCCAGACGTTCCAAGGCCACGCGGGTCAGTTCGTCACCGGATTTAGGGTCATGCAGATGGGCCCAGAAGCGCAGATTTTCGCGCACCGACAGCACCGGCTTGATGGCGTCGTGATGGCCGACATAGTGAATGCGGGCGGAATGGCCTTCGCGGTCTTCAACCACCGGAGCATTGTTCCACAACAAGCGACCCGTCGCGGGCTTCAGCAGGCCGGCCATCAGGCGCAGCAGGCTCGATTTGCCGCTGCCGTTGGGGCCAAGCAGCAGAACGGCGTCGCCGGGTGACAGGGCGAAATTCAGACCGGCGAACACCACCCGCTCGCCACGGATGCAGGCCAGCGCTTCGCCGGAGAAACAGGAAAGGGCAGCGTCTTTGCTCATGGGCTGGCACCTTAGCAAAAGTCCCGCGCGGACCAAGGATTAAATCTCTATCGTCGGACCTTGGTCGGCGGTTTGATTTGCATCAAGCGCCAGCAAAAAACTCCGCCTGGGATCAAGGCGGGGGCGAGGTCGTTAGGGGAATGTTAAAGCGCAAAGCCGACGCCACAAGGCCCTGACGATAATAAAATCGGTGGCCCAGCACATTGGACAGCGGCGTATCCAAAATCAGTTTGCCGCATTCCAGGCGCTGGGCCTCCCGTTTCAGCCAGTCGAGTAATCTTTCCCCATAGCCTTTGCCGCGCAGATCGTCGCGGGTCACGAGGTCGTCCACATAAAGGTGACGGGCATGAACCAGATTGTGCTGTATCCGGTATCCAGCCAAGGCGACCACCTGCCCGTTATCCCATAGCGCCACCAGACGATAGCTTTCCGCCGTCTGGGTCTGCCAACACTGGGCGAATTCAGCAAAATCCGCCAGATGTGGGCGTAATTGCCGCATCAGGGCATAGCACAAAGACAAATCGTCGTGGTTGACGATAGGGCGAATGTCGGGGGATGGGGCGGGCATATGGGGTCGCCTTGGCTGGGATCGTGTTTAGGGAGTGGCGATCTGCGGCGCGTAATGCAGCGGTGCGGCCAGTCGGTTCCAGGCATTGATGTTGGCGATGCTGGCACTCAGGAAGATTGCTTCGCTTTCGCTGAACTGGGCCCGCATCTCGGCATAAGCCTGATCGGTGGCGTCATTGGGCGGCAGATGGGTACAGGCTTCGGCCCAACCCAGGGCGGCCTTTTCACGCGGGCTGAACAGATCGACTTCACGCCAGACGGCGACCAGATCCAGCTTGATGTTTTCCACCCCTAATTTGCGGGCGACATCCAGATGCATGTGGGTGCAAAAGGCGCAGCCATTGATCTGCGACACCCGCAGCTTGATCAGTTCGGTCAATTTTTTGTCGAGCCCCGAAGCATCCACTGCCTTGCCCAGATCAAGCAGGGCCTGCACGGCGGCGGGGGCGGTCTCATAAAAGCGCTTCTGGGTGATGACGTCGGAAGATGTGGTCATGGGAACCTCGGTTACGATAGGATAGTGTTAGAACACGAACAACATATAAGAGCTCTTACATTATGCGCAAGGGGCAGTTGGAAAATCCTGAGCAGGCGGCGATTCCCCCTGTCGGCGAAGGCAAACGGGGTGAACAGGGCTATTTGGGTTACCTGTTGCGCCAAGCCGCCGCCGCCCATCGTTTGCGGATGGAACGGGCGCTGGGCGAGCAGGGGGTCACCTTGCCGCAATTTCTGGTGCTGACCATGTTGGGGGCCTATCCGGGGGCTTCCAACGCCGACTTGGCCCGGCTGTCGCTGCTGACCCCGCAGACCTTGAGCGTCATTGTCGCCAATCTGCTGAAAAGCGGGGCGATCCACCGCCACCCTCATCCGGTACATGGCCGTATCCAGGTGATCGAGCTGACCGAGCAGGGCCAAGCCCTGTTACAGGCTTGCCGTACCCAGGTGCGTCCCTATGAAGCGGAGTTGCTGGACGGTTTTTCTGCTGAGGAAGGGGCGGTGATCCGCCGCTGGCTTGTCTCCGTCGCTCGCGATTCCCATATGGAATGACGGGCAGAACTGGGCGCGTCCCTCTTTCGGATCCGCTGGGAACCATTGGGCGGCGCTGTCACACCGTTTTCATGCGTAAGACGTAATTTTCTTCCGTTTTACCCATCGTCAAGCGGTGCTATCTTCTGCGCGCAACACCGAAGACCCGCGGCGGCACCCTTACGTCCCGCGCCCGTCGCAACGGGCCGGCGCCATCGGTACCAGAAACCTTTATTCAAAGAGGATAAAGCCGTGCTTGAAGCCTATCGTCAGCATGTCGCCGAGCGCGCCGCGCTTGGTATTCCGCCCCTGCCGCTGTCGGCCAAGCAGACCGAAGAACTGGTCGGTCTGCTGAAGAGCCCGCCCAAGGGGGAAGAACAGACCCTGGTCGATCTGATCACCTATCGCGTGCCTGCGGGCGTCGATGACGCCGCCAAGGTCAAGGCCGCCTTCCTTGAGAAGGTCGCCAAGGGCCAGGAAGCGTGCGCGCTGATCTCGAGGACCGAAGCCACCCGCCTGCTGGGCACCATGCTGGGCGGGTTCAACATCAAGCCGCTGATCGACCTGCTGTCGGACGCCGAATGTTCCGCCGCCGCCGCCGCCGGTCTCAAGACCACGCTGTTGATGTTCGACTATTTCCACGACGTCAAGGAACTGGCCGACAAGGGCAACGCCGCCGCCAAGGGAGTGTTGCAGTCCTGGGCCGACGCCGAATGGTTCACCTCGCGTCCGGAAGTGCCAAAGAGCCTGACCGTCACCATCTTCAAGGTGACCGGCGAAACCAACACCGACGACCTGTCGCCCGCTCCCGATGCGTGGAGCCGCCCCGACATTCCGCTGCATGCCCTGGCCATGCTGAAGAACCGGCGCGCGGGCATCGAACCGGAAGAAGCGGGTGTCCGTGGTCCGGTCAAGTTCCTGGAAGATCTGCGCGCCAAGGGCAATCTGGTGGCCTATGTCGGCGACGTGGTGGGCACCGGCTCGTCGCGTAAGTCGGCGACCAACTCGGTCCTGTGGTTCACCGGCGAAGATATTCCCTTCGTGCCGAACAAGCGTTTCGGCGGCGTCTGCCTGGGCTCCAAGATCGCTCCGATCTTCTACAACACCATGGAAGACGCGGGCGCTCTGCCGATCGAGCTGGACGTCAACCAGATGAACATGGGCGACGTGGTCGAACTGCGTCCCTATGAAGGCAAGGCGCTGAAGGACGGCAAGGTTATCGCCGAATTCACCGTCAAGTCCGACGTGATCTTCGACGAAGTGCGCGCCGGTGGCCGTATTCCCCTGATCATCGGGCGTGGCCTGACCACCAAGGCCCGCGAAGCCCTGGGTCTGGCTCCCAGCACCCTGTTCCGCGTGCCGTCGTCGCCCGCCGCTTCGACCAAGGGTTTCTCGCTGGCCCAGAAGATGGTTGGCCGCGCCTGCGGTCTGCCGGAAGGTAAGGGCGTGCGTCCCGGCACCTATTGCGAACCGAAGATGACCACCGTGGGCTCGCAGGACACCACCGGTCCGATGACCCGTGACGAGCTGAAGGATTTGGCCTGCCTGGGCTTCTCGGCTGACATGGTCATGCAGTCCTTCTGCCATACTGCAGCTTACCCGAAGCTGGTGGACGTCAATACCCACAAGGAACTGCCGGGCTTCATCAGCACCCGTGGCGGCGTGTCACTGCGTCCGGGCGACGGCGTGATCCACAGCTGGCTCAACCGCCTCTTGCTGCCGGATACCGTCGGTACCGGTGGCGACTCGCACACCCGCTTCCCGATCGGTATCTCGTTCCCGGCCGGCTCGGGCCTCGTCGCCTTCGCGGCCGCCACCGGCGTCATGCCGCTGGACATGCCGGAATCGGTGCTGGTCCGCTTCAAGGGCGAGCTGCAGCCGGGCGTCACGCTGCGTGACCTCGTCAACGCGATCCCGCTGTACGCGATCCAGCAAGGCCTGCTGACCGTCGACAAGAAGGGCAAGAAGAACATCTTCTCCGGCCGCATCCTGGAAATCGAAGGCCTGCCGAAGCTGAAGGTCGAACAGGCATTCGAACTGTCCGACGCCTCGGCCGAGCGCTCCGCCGCCGGCTGCAC
>JASLCK010000130.1 GCA_030151865.1 Rhodospirillaceae bacterium
CAGCATTAATCTGTTGATTGTCTTCTTCTTTTAAAAATATCTCTCCAACAGAAAACGGCCCGCTTGATGGCAAGCGGGCCGTTTTTTGTCAGTCTCGGATGCTGATCTGGATCAGGCTTTGGTGCGGACTATGTCGCCGTGGCGGGTGCAGGCCGGGTCGGCCAGATCCAGGAACAGATCGGTCACGCTTTCCGGGGTGGGCAGGTCTGCCGGGTCTTGGCCAGGGAAGGCTTCGGAATAAAGCCGGGTCGCCACAACGCCAGGATCCACCAGATTGACCCGCAGGCGGGTGGTGTTGGCCACTTCCGCCGCCCAGGTCTTGACCAGACTTTCCAGCGCGGCCTTGCTGGCGGCGTAACCGCCCCAGAACGGCTGGGATGCGCCCGCCAGGCTCGACGTGGTGAAGATGGCGCGGCCCGCATCCGACTGGCGCAGCAACGCGTCGAAGCTGCGGATCAGACGCCAGTTGGCGGTGACGTTGACCGCCATCACCTCGGTCATCTCGCGCAGGCCGTAATGGCCGACCGGGCTTAAGCCCCCCAGCACCCCGGCATTGCCCACCAGGATGTCCAGGCGCTTGAAGCGTTCGAACAGCGCGCCGCCCATGCGGTCGATGTCGTCGGGCTTGCGCAGGTCCAGCGGCACCAGGGTGGACTGGCCGCCCTGGGCGCGGATGGCGTCATCCACTTCTTCCAGCGCGCCGGTGGTGCGGGCCAGCAGGATCACATGGGCCCCCTCGGCGGCAAACCGCTGGGCCACCGCCGCGCCGATGCCGCGCGACGCCCCGGTGATCAGGGCGACGCGGCCATCCAGTCGCTTGGTTCCGTGTTCGGACGTCATTACCGTTACGCGCCTTCGCGCATGGTGCTCAACGGGTTGTCGCTGGGACCGGCGTCATGGTCGGTCAGGGCGACGGGGTAATCCCCGGTGAAGCAGGCGTCGCAGAACTGCGGCTGGTCGTTGTTGCGGCCGTCTTCCTCGACCGCGCGATAAAGACCGTCGATCGAGATGAAGGCCAGACTGTCCACGCCGATCAGCTTGGCCATGCCTTCCAGATCATACTGGGCGGCCAGCAGCTTTTTGCGTTCCGGGGTGTCGATGCCATAGAAGCAGGGATGCATGGTCGGCGGGCTGGAAATGCGCATATGCACTTCGGTCGCCCCGGCCTGACGGACCATTTCGACGATCTTGGTCGACGTGGTGCCGCGCACGATGGAATCATCGACCAGCACCACGCGCTTGCCTTCGATGAAGCGGCGGTTGGCGTTGTGCTTCAACTTGACGCCCAGATGGCGGATGGTGTCGGTCGGCTCGATAAAGGTGCGGCCCACATAGTGGTTGCGGATGATCCCCAGTTCAAAGGGGATGTTCGCCTGTTCGGCATAGCCCAGGGCGGCGGGAACGCCGGAATCCGGCACCGGGATCACCACGTCGGCGGGCACGCCGCTTTCGCGGGCCAGTTCCGCGCCGATGCGCTTGCGGGCCTGATAGACGCTGACCCCTTCCATGATGCTGTCGGGGCGGGCGAAATAGATATATTCGAAGATGCAGAAGCGGCGCGGGGTGCGGGCAAAAGGCTTCAGCGAGCGCAGGCCGTTCTGGTCCAGGATCACCAACTCGCCCGGTTCCACGTCGCGCACGAATTCGGCGCCGACGATGTCCAGCGCGCAGGTTTCCGACGCCACGATCCAGGCCCCGCCCGGCAGACGGCCCAGCACCAGCGGGCGGATGCCCAGCGGGTCGCGCACGCCGATCACCGCATCCTGGGTCAGCGCCACCAGCGAATAAGCGCCTTCGACCTGCCGCAGGGCGTCGATCATGCGTTCTTCAACGGTGGAATAAAGGCTGATGGCGATCAGATGGACGATCACCTCGGTATCGGTGGTGGACTGGAACAGACAGCCGCGGCGCACCAACTGCTTGCGGATGGTCAGCGCGTTGGTCAGGTTGCCGTTGTGGGCAATGGCCAAGCCGCCGAATTCGAAATCGGCGAACAGCGGCTGGACGTTGCGCATCATGGTTTCGCCGGTGCTCGAATAGCGCACATGGCCGACCGCCATGTTGCCCGGCAGCTTCTTGATCACCGATTCCGAGCCGAAATTGTCGGCCACATGACCCGCGCCGCGATGGCTGTGGAACAAGGTGCCGTCATGGCTGACGATGCCCGCCGCTTCCTGGCCGCGATGTTGCAGGGCATGCAGGCCAAGGGCGGTGTGCGACGCCGCGCCCGGATGGCCGTAGATGCCGAAAACGCCGCACTCTTCCTTGAGTTTGTCGTCGTCGAAGGGGTTGGTGGTCAGCATCTGGGCTCGGGCTCCATTACTTCGTGGTTTGAATCAGGCGCTCAAGGCCCTGACTATCATAAGACGGTTGCTTGGCATCGCCGCCCTGCTGCGGCTGGGCCTGCTGCTGTTGCGGCGACGATTGCTGTTGCTGCTGTTGCTGCTGCGATTGCGGCTTGGGCGATTGCAGGCGGTCGTACATTTCCTTGGTTTCGATGGCCTTGTTGGCGGCGTCGGTGGCTTCCTTGGCCTTATCCTCGACCGAGCCGACCACCGAGCTGGGAACCAGGGTCTTCAAGAAGCGCGCGCCGGTTTCCATCAACGGGCGGGTCTTGGCGGCGGCCAGCATGTCGGGGCCGTTGGGGGGGATCAGGGCGGCGGCGACCATATAGGCCAGGCTGCACAACACCAGACCGCGCACCAGGCCAAAGGCGAAGCCCAACGACCGGTCCACCGAACCGATGGCGCTGCGCTGAACCCGCTTGGACACCGCATGGGTGATCAACGAACTGAGCAGCAGCACCGCCAGAAAAATTGCGACCCCGCCCGCGATATCGGCCAGGGTCTGGTTAGTGATATAGGGCCGGACCAGCGGGCGCGCCATGGGCAGACCCCAGAATGCGCCCAGAGCGGCGGCAACCCAGCCGCTGACGGCCAGCACTTCATAGACGAATCCGCGCATCAGCGCGAAAACGCCCGAAGCCAGCAGCACCACAACGACGGCGATATCTATCGCGTTCAAGGCAAGTCCATCCGTTTTTTCAAGTCCGGCTTTGTTTTGCCCCCGAAGGGGCGAACAAAGCCACCAAATCCTGCACATGGCCGATGCGACGCACCGCGATCGGACCGTCCGGGGTCGGCTTGGCCTGACGGCGCACCGCCGGAACCAGGGCCTGAGTAAAGCCCAGCTTTGCGGCTTCTTTCAGGCGCGATTCCGTCTGGCTGACGCCGCGCACCTCGCCCGAGAGGCCGATTTCCCCGAACACCGCCATATCGGCCTGAACCGGAATGTCGGTCGAGGACGACAACAGCGCCGCCGCGACCGCCAGATCGGCCGCAGGCTCGCCGATGCGCAAGCCCCCGGCGACGTTCAAATAAACGTCATTGCCGCCCAAGGCAAGACCGCAACGCGCATCCAGCACTGCAAGAATCATCGCCAGCCGTCCGCTGTCCCAGCCGATCACCGCCCGGCGCGGCGTTCCCAACGCGGAAGGCGCGACCAGGGCCTGGACTTCCACCAGCATCGGTCGTGTTCCCTCGACGCCCGCGAACACGCAAGACCCGCTGACATTGCCCCGTCGTTCCGCCAGAAACAGCGCCGACGGGTTGGCTACGCCCGCCAGTCCGCTGTCGCTCATCTCGAACACGCCGATTTCGTCGGTGGCGCCAAAACGGTTCTTCACCGCGCGCAGGATACGGAAATGGTGGCCGCGCTCGCCTTCGAAATAAAGCACGGTATCGACCATATGTTCCAACACGCGCGGTCCGGCGATCTGGCCGTCTTTGGTGACATGGCCGACCAGAAACAGGGTAAAGCCGCGCCGTTTGGCCATGCGGATCAGTTCGGCGGCGCAGGCGCGCACCTGGGCGACCGAGCCGGGGGCGGAATCCAGGCTGTCGAGATACATGGTCTGGATCGAATCGATGACCACCACGGCGGGCGGTTCGCCCACATCCAGGCTGGCGGCGATATCGCGCAAGCTGGTGGCCGACGCCAGCAGGACCGGCGCTTTCGCCAATCCCAGGCGCAGGGCCCGCAGGCGCACCTGTTCGACCGCTTCTTCGCCCGAGATATAGACGCATTGGGCCTGATGGGCCAAGGCGGCGACCGCCTGGGTCAACAGGGTGGATTTGCCGATGCCGGGATCGCCGCCCACCAGCAGTACCGAGCCGGGCACCAACCCACCGCCGCAGACCCGATCCAATTCGGCGATGCCGGTCTTGCGGCGTGGCGGCGGGGCCGCCTGGCCTTCCAGCCCGACGAAATCAATCTTGCGCCCGACCTTGCCGCTCAGTCCCTTGGGGGCAGTTTCAGCCGGGGTTTCCTCGACGATCGAGTTCCAGGCGTCGCATTGCTCGCACTTGCCCGCCCAACGCGGATAGACCGCGCCGCATTCCTGACAGACATAACGGGACGAGACTTTGGCCAAAAATCAAAACTCCGTCAGGATGGCACGATCCTGGAGGGGCAAGGGGGCAATGCTCAGCGGCGCAGTTCCATCTTGATCGGACCGTCGGCCCGGCCATGGATGAACTGATCGACATACGGGTTTCCGCTGGTGTCCACATCGGCGGTGCGTCCGGTCCAGATCAGCTTGCCGTGGTACAACATGGCCATGCGGTCGGAAATCTTGCGGGCCGAATGCATGTCATGGGTGATCGACACGGCGGTCGCGCCCAGTTCCTTGACGCATTTGACGATCAGATCATTGATGACGTCGGCCATGATCGGGTCCAGCCCGGTGGTCGGTTCGTCAAAGAAGATGATTTCCGGCTCGGTGGCGATGGCGCGGGCCAGCGACACGCGCTTTTGCATGCCGCCCGACAATTCGGCCGGCGACAGGGTGGCGACATCGGCCCCCAGGCCGACCTGCAACAGCTTTTCGATGGCCTTTTCGCGGGCCTTGCGGCGGTCCATGCGCAGGCCCTGGATCAGGCCGAAGGCGACGTTCTCCCAGACTGGCAGGCTGTCGAACAGCGCGCCGCCCTGATAGAGCATGCCGAACTTGCGCATCACCTCTTCCCGGTCACGCGGGCGCATGCCGACGGTTTCCACGCCATCGACCAGGATGCTGCCGCTATCGGGACGCATCAGGCCCAGGATGCATTTCAGGGTCACCGACTTGCCGGTCCCCGATCCGCCGATGATGACGAAGGACTCGCCCTGGGCGATTTCGCAAGACACGCCGTCCAGCACCCGCTTCGGACCGAAGCTTTTGTGGACGTCGGTCATTTGGATCTTGGGCATTTGGGTTTTGGGGGTCTGGCTCATTTGTCGAAGAACAGCGCCGTCAGGATGTAGTTGGAGGTCAGGATCAGGATCGATGCCGACACCACCGCGTTGGTGGTCGCCTGCCCGACGCCCTGAGCGCCGCCCTTGGAATGATAGCCGTTATAGCAGCCCATCAGGCTGATGATGAAGCCAAAGGCGCTGGCCTTGACCAGCCCGGAAATCACATCCAGCGGCTTCAGATATTCCCAGGTGCTGTGCAGATAGGTGGCGGGGTTGTAGCCCAGCTTATAGGCCCCCACCAGAAACCCGCCGAACACCCCGATGATGTCGGCCACCACCACCAGACAGGGCAGCATCAGCAGCCCGGCGATGATGCGGGGCGCCACCAGATATTTGAATGGATTGGTCGAAAGGGTGGTCAGCGCGTCCACCTGCTCGGTCACGCGCATGGTGCCGATTTCGGCGGCGATGGCCGCACCGATGCGGCCCGCCACCATCAGACCGGCCAGCACGGGGCCAAGCTCGCGGGTGATCGAAATCACCACCACCGTCGCCACCGCGCCTTCCGCCGAGAAGCGGGCAAAGCCGGTATGGCTTTGCAGCGCCAGCACCATACCGGTGAAAATGGCCGTCAGACCCACCACCGGCAACGAGAAATAGCCGATGTCGATCATCTGGCGCAGCACCAGCCGCCAATAAAACGGCGGGCGCAGGCAATGGGACACCGACAGGGCGGTAAACACCGCCAAGCGCCCGGTGTGACGCAGGAACGATAGGAAGATACGACCGACGGCGCTGACGAAATTCATCTTATTGGGTTCCGCCCGCTTGCGCGGAATGCTGATAGATGCGGTGGTAACGCCGCCCCAGGGCGGTCAAAAGCTCGTACCCGATGGTTTGCGCTTCATCGGCGATGGCATCGATGTCATGGCCGGGGCCGATCAGATCGATCATATCGCCGGGCGCCAGCGTGCCTTCGGGCAAGCCGCCGATGTCGAAAATGGATAAATCCATCGATACACGGCCGACCAGGGGCACTGCATGTCCTCCCACCAGACCGTGGCCGCGATTGCCAAGGGTGCGATGCAACCCATCGGCATACCCGGCGGCCACGATGGCCAGCCGACTGTTGGTCGGGCAACGGTGCGTGGCACCATAACCAACGGTGTCGCCCGCGTCAACGTCACGCACCCGGACGACCCGGCCCTTCAGCCCGACCACCGGGCGCATGGGATTGGGCTTGCCGGGGGTCGGATTGCCGCCGTAAAGGGCGATGCCGGGGCGCACCCAGTCGGCATGAAAGCTTTCCCCCAGGAAGATGCCCGACGATGCCGACAGGCTGCCCGGAATGCCGGGAAACAAGGCGCGCGCCGTGGTGAAGCGGTCAAGCTGTTGCAGGTTCAGCGGATGGACCGGTTCGTCGGCGCAGGCCAGATGGCTGATCACCAACTTCAAATCCAGTCCGGCCAGGATGCGCCCGTCATCGGCCAGGGCCAGGGCTTCCTTCAAGGATAGGCCCAGCCGTTCCATGCCGGTATCGACATGCAGGACGGCGGGCAGGGGGTGATCCATGGTGGCGGCGAAGCGCGACCAGGCTTCGGCCTGTTCGGGGCTGTTCAGCACCGGCCACAGCTTGTGGGCGGAAAACTCCGCCACCGTGCCGGGGAAGGGGCCGCACAGCACCAGGATGTCGGCATCATGCAGCAAAGCCCGCAGGGCGATGGCTTCGTCCAGGGTAGCGACGACAAAACGCTTGCAGCCTGCCGCCCGCAAAGCCGGGGCGACCTGATCGGCCCCCAGGCCATAGGCGTCGGCCTTGACCACGGCGGCGGCCTGGGCACCTGCCTTCAGGCGGGCGGTGCAGGTTCGCCAATTGTCCACGATGGCGTCCAGATCGATGGTCAGAAAAGCTCCGGCCCGGGTGGCGGGGTCGCTCATGTCTTAATGCCTGATGCTGTCGGGAAAAATTATTCGGTCGGCAGTTCGGTGCCGTGCCAGTTGTCCAGATCGCCGAACTTGGTGTACTGCCCGTCGAAGAACAGCCGCACCGCGCCGACCGGGCCGTGACGCTGCTTGGCGATGATGGTTTCGGCGGTGTTGGTGACCTCGCCCAAACGCTTATGCCAATCTTCGTAGCGCTGATTGAACTTTTCTTCGGATTCTTCCGGGCGGCGGCCCGGCTCGGCGCGTTCCAGATAGTACTGTTCGCGGAACACGAACATCACCACGTCGGCGTCCTGTTTGATCGAGCCGGATTCGCGCAAATCGGACAATTGCGGGCGTTTGTCTTCGCGTTGTTCGACGGTACGCGACAACTGCGACAGCGCCATCACCGGCACGTTCAGTTCCTTGGCCAGCGCTTTCAGGCCGCGGGTGATTTCCGAGACTTCCTGCACGCGGTTTTCCGAGCGCTTGCCGGGCGAGCCCGACAGCAATTGCAGGTAATCGATGACGATCATGCCTAAGCCATGGGTGCGGTGCAGACGGCGGCAGCGGGTGCGTACCGCCGACACCGACAGGGCCGGGGTGTCGTCGATGTAAAGCGGCAGTTGGTGCAGTTCCTGGGCGGCGACCACCATGCGTTCGAACTCTTCGTTCGACAACTCGCCCTGGCGGATTTTGTGCGACGAGATCAGGGCGCGCTCGGCCAGAATACGGGTGGCCAGCTGTTCGGCCGACATTTCCAGCGAGAAGAACGCCACCACCGCGCCATCCACCACCTTTTTCTCGCCCGTCGGGGCGATTTCGGTGCGATAGGCGTTGGCGGCGTTAAAGGCGATGTTGGTGGCCAGCGCGGTCTTACCCATGGACGGACGTCCGGCCAGGATCACCAAGTCGGACTGGTGCATGCCGCCCAGTTTCTTGTCGAGATCGCGCAGGCCGGTGGTCACGCCCGACAGCTTGCCTTCGCGCTTATGCGCCGCTTCGGCCTGTTCGACCGCGCCGATCAAGGTGGTGCGAAAGGTTTTGAAACCGCCTTCGGCCTGACCGGCGGTGGCCAGATCGAACAGCTTCTTTTCCGCCATTTCGATCTGATCTTTGGCGTCGATTTCCAGATTGGTCTCGAAAGCGTCGTTGACCATATCCTCGCCGATGGCGATTAGGTCGCGGCGCAGCGCCAGATCGAAGATCAGGCGACCGTAATCCTCGGCATTGATGATGGTGACGGCGGATGCCGCCAGATGGGCCATATAGGCGTCGCCCCCCAGTTCGATCAACCCCTGGTCCTGGCCCAGATAGGTCTTCAGGGTGACCGGGTTGGCGATCTGGTTGCGTGCCGCCAGGGACTGGCAGGCGTCGAAAATGCGGCCATGCACCGGATCGGCGAAATGTTCGGGGCGCAGAAATTCCGCCACCTTTTCCAAGGCGCGGTTGTTGCTGAGGACGGCCCCCAGCAGGGCCTGTTCGGCTTCGTAATTGTGCGGCGGCGTGCGGATCATGGCGTCCGCGCCGGAAGTCATCTGATCGGTCAACATGGGCGCGGATGCTATCACGCACGCGGGCCAAAGGGCAGGGGCAATAGCAAAAACGACCCTGTGGATATCGGTATAACTGCCCTGTGAACTCTGGGGATAACTTTGTGGATGGTCTGGTGCGGGACCTGGGTGCGGGCAATAAAAAACGCCGGGCAAAAGCCCGGCGCCTGATCAGCAGTGCCGTCCTGGTCCTGTCCACCCGTCAGGGGTGGAAAAGAACGATCGCGCGTCCACCCGTAAAGACGGGGGACGCGCGTCGGTCTGGTCAGGCGAACGGACGGTCTTAAGCCTCGACGTCGCTTTCGACGTCGGCTTCGATCACGTCTTCGACCTGCTCTTCTTCTTCGGCCTCAACGGCAGCCTGTTCGGCGGCCTTGGCGGCACGGTCGGCTTCTTCCTGCGAACGCGCGACGTTGATGGTCACGGTCACGGAAACTTCCGGGTGCAGCGAAACGCGGACCGGATAGGCACCCAGGCTCTTGATCGGGGTGTCCAGATGAACCTGACGGCGTTCAATGGTGAAGCCGGCGTCCTTGACAACGTCGGCGACGTCGCGGCCCGAAACCGAACCGTACAGCATGCCGCCTTCGCCAGCCTGACGGATGACCAGAATGGTCAGCTTGTCCATCTTGACGGCGACAGCCTGGGCTTCTTCGCGACGCTGCAGGTTCAGGGCTTCCAGTTGGACGCGCTGCGCCTCGAAGCGGGCCTGATTTTCCTTGTTGGCGCGCAGAGCCTTCTTCTGCGGCAGAAGATAATTACGAGCAAAGCCCGGCTTCACCTTAACGGTGTCGCCCATCTGGCCCAGCTTTTCGATGCGCTCAAGCAGGATGACTTCCATCACTATTCCTCCTGGCTGCCCGCAGCGGGTTTACGCCGCAGCAGCCTCGTCCAATGCCTAACCAACCCCAGTCCGGCGATGGCGATCAGCGCCCAGCCGAACAAAACGAAAAACGCTACATAGAACAGACCGAGCAAGATGGCCCCGTTGTTCCGGCTCTTCAGCCAGCGATGCGTCGCCGCAAAGCCCGCGAAAACAAAGACGCTGAGCAAAAGCACCGCAATATTGCGGCCCACATAGCCAACGTCGCCGTTTCCGAACAGACCCAGCAAAGCCGTCACCGCCACGACTGCCGTATACCAGGGCGGAAGATCCAGCCCCGAATAATCCGGCGTCGGCCGTAAAGCCTGCTTGGTCCTGGTTGCGATCCACTGGGCCAGGGCGCCGTTCAACGCCGCCGCCGTCAGCCAGATAAATCCGGCGATAGCGGGAAACAGGGCGCTCCAGACGGCGGCAAGGCTTTCGCGCATTGTCACCGGAATCTGGCCCGCCACCTGATCGACGAATTCGCCGACATGGCGGGTCACCACCGCTTCCAGACCGACGCCATTGCTGGACAACCACGCTGCCAGAACCAGCAGCAGGGTTGCCCCGGTTACCGCCAGACCGGCCAGGACAAAACCCGGATCGCTCCAGCGCGCCTTACCGGCAGGATCGGCGCGCCATAGCAAGGCCAGACGCCCCAAAGCCAGGGAAGGCAGAACCGCAACAACGGCGTAACTGGGAACCGCGCCCAACATGACCGCGGCCACCGCAACCAAACCAACAACCGCCCCGAAAACCGCCGGAAGCAGCCCTTGCGACAGGGCCAGCAACAGGAAGGGAAGGGGCGTCAGATAGATCAGCAAAACACCCAGCGGTTTACCGGTCACCACCATCAGGTAAAGGACCGCGCTGGATAATCCCGCCGCTATCGGAAGACCAATGCTTTTGGACATAAGAGAGGTTCCCGGACCGAAAGCCCTAAGTTCGCCACAGATGCCCAAATGCCCGATCGGCTGCCAAAGCGCTGCGGGCCGCCCGGTTGGAGGGCAGGCCCGCGATGCCTTGAATGCCTTACTTCACCACGTAGGGCAGCAGACCCAGGAAGCGGGAACGCTTGATGGCACGGGCCAGTTCGCGCTGCTTCTTGGCCGAAACCGCAGTGATGCGGCTCGGGACGATCTTGCCGCGTTCGGAAATGAAGCGCTGCAACAGCTTAATGTCCTTGTAGTCGATCTTCGGCGCGCCTTCGCCCGAGAACGGGCAGGTCTTGCGGCGGCGGAAGAACGGACGACGCGGAGCGCCACCGGCGGGACGGCCAGCAGCGGCGGGGGTACGGGTATCGTTCCTCATGCCTCGACTCCTTCAGCAGAACGCGGGCCACGGCCATAGCCGCCTTCGCGGCGGGGACGGTCTTCACCGTCGCGGCGCGGACGTTCGTCGCGCTGATTCTTGCTTTGCATCACGGCCGACGGGCCTTCTTCCAGCTCTTCCACGCGGATGGTCAGGAAGCGCAGGACATCTTCGTTCAGCGACATCTGACGTTCCATTTCCTTAACGGCGGAAGAGGGAGCGTCGATGTTCAGCAGGACGTAGTGGCCCTTGCGGTTTTTCTTGATGCGGTAGGCGATGTTGCGCAGGCCCCAATATTCACGCTTGGAAACCTGGCCGCCAAGGCCGGTGAGGATATTGGTCAGATCGTCGGTCAGGGTTTCCACCTGGGTGGCGGCGATATCCTGACGCGCGATGACCACGCATTCATAAAGCGACATTCAAGCACTCCTTACGGCTTGTCTCTTCCCATCGCACCCCATGTCACGGGCGCACGAGCATAGCCGACACCATGTCGGCAAGGAGCAAGAAGCCGCGCACTATACACGAATCTTTTCCCCGTGCAAGCGGTGCGGTTCCGCCGATGCGCTTTTGTCAAGAGGCTGTTTTATAAGGTCCGGCGCGGGATGTGGAAGCTGTCAGTTTTTTGCCTCAATCAGGGCGGCAAGGTGCTGAATTAATAGGCATTTTCCAGGGTCTCCGTTGCGCCCCTTCCCGACGCTACGGGGAAAAGGCCAAGGTTTCTGCCCTTTTTTCGTGTCCTACCCGTTTGGCATAATTTTTGCGAATGCTTTTACATTCTCTGGGTTGAGATGGGACAATCAGGAGGAACCAAGGCATGGAATCTGCCGAACGTCTTTTGGACATCGCCACCAACGTCAGTACGTTGGCCGATGATAAGATTACCCGCATTCACGGCATCACGCGCCGCTCGCGCATGTTGGCTTTGAATGCGGCGATTGAAGCGCACCGTTTTGGCTCGGTGGGCAAGGGGTTCGCGGTGGTGGCTGACGAGGTGAAGGCGATCTCGTCGGAAATCAGCGAACTGGCCTCGTCGCTGCAAGGCGAATTGCGGGGCCGCTTGCAGCATATGAGCAGCTTTGCGTCCGAGCTGAATGGCGAGGTGATCTCTCTGCGCGGGGCGCGACTGGCCGATCTGGCTTTCAACGCCATCGAGCTGGTGGACCGCAATCTTTATGAGCGCTCGTGCGATGTGCGCTGGTGGGCGACCGATTCGGCGGTGGTCGAAGCGGTGGCCGATCAGGCCGACGAGACATTGCGTCACCATGCGTCGCAGCGGCTGGGCGTGATCCTGGATTCTTATACTGTGTATCTGGATCTGTGGGTCGCCGATGCGAAAGGCCGTGTGGTGGCGACCGGCCGACCGAGCCGCTTTCCCCGTGCTCGGGGGGAAGACGTGTCGCGGGAAAGCTGGTTCCGCGAAGCCATGGCGACGAAGGATGGCGGTTGTTTCGCCGTTGCCGACATCGCCCGGGTCGGGGCGCTGGATAATGCCGTCGCCGCCACCTATGCCACCGCCATCCGTCAGGGCGGCGAGGTTGACGGCGAGGTCATCGGCGTTCTGGGCATCTTCTTCGATTGGGAAGCGCAGGCGCGCGGCATTGTCGAAGGGGTGCGCCTGTCGGCCCAGGAACGGGCCCGGACCCGTTGCCTGCTGTTGGACAGCCGCCATCGGGTCATCGCTTGCAGCGACGGCAGTCTGGAACTGGGCAGCAGCTACACCCTGAAAACCAACGGCAAGGCCCATGGATATTATATCGAGGGCGATCTGACTGTTGGTTACGCCCTGACCCCTGGTTACGAGACTTATAAAGGGTTGGGTTGGTTCGGGGTGATCGAGCAGCGGAACTGACCACACTGTTTAAAGGTGTAGTGACTGTTTAAAGGTATCATGGCGTCTTTTGGTATCCCCCCGGGCTGGTCCCGGGGGTAACCATTTGTGCGGTATGGACTGTTCGGGGCGCTCATTGAAGCCGGGGCGGTCGAGACGGGGCAGGCGGTGAGCCTTGAATGTCCCCACTTTTTACCCCGACGCTTGACAGGGGCGCTGTGCGCGCTATTCCTTGTCGCCGGTAATAGCTCCAGGGGGCAATATGTCGCGTGCTGTCGTTTTTCCGGGCCAGGGTTCTCAGGCTGTCGGCATGGGCCGAGAATTGGCCGAAGCCTTTGCCTGCGCCCGCCACGTCTTCGAGGAAGTGGATGACGCCTTGCAGCAAAAGCTGTCGGCCATCATGTGGGAAGGCCCGGAAGCCGATCTGACTTTGACCGAAAACGCCCAGCCCGCTTTGATGGCGGTGTCGGTCGCGGTGGCCCGCGTGCTGGCCGAGCAGGGCGGCTGGAATATCGCCGACAAGGCCAAGTTTGTTGCCGGGCACAGCCTGGGCGAATATTCGGCCCTGGCTGCGGCGGGGACTTTCTCGCTGGGCGATACCGCCCGCTTGCTGAAGATTCGCGGTCAGGCTATGCAAAAGGCCGTCCCCGTCGGTCAGGGCGCCATGGCTGCGTTGCTGGGCGCCGATCTGGATATCGCCCGCGAAATCGCCGCCGAGGCCGCGCAGGGTGAAGTCTGTGAAGCCGCCAACGACAACGCCCCTGGTCAGGTGGTGCTGTCGGGCTCCAAGGCCGCCATCGATCGCGCCATCGCCATTGCCGCCACCAAGGGATTGAAGCGTGCGGTGCTGCTGCCCGTGTCCGCCCCCTTCCATTGCGCCCTGATGCAGCCCGCCGCCGACGCCATGGCCGATGCCCTGGCCAAGGTCGAGATGAAGGCTCCGGTGGTGCCGGTGGTGGCCAATGTGGTGGCGTCCGCCGTCAGCAGCCCCGATGAAATCCGCAAGCTGCTGGTGGCCCAGGTCACCGGCACCGTGCGTTGGCGCGAAGGCGTGCTGTTCATGAAGGAACAGGGCGTGACCAATCTGGTGGAAGTCGGATCGGGCAAGGTGTTGTCGGGCCTGGTCAAGCGCATCGACAAGGAAATGACCGCGGTTTCCCTGCAAACCCCGGCGGATATCGAAGCCTTCCTGAAGGCTTAAGGACAAGGAATTCGACGCATGTTTACTCTGACCGGCAAGACCGCCCTGGTCACTGGCGCTTCGGGCGGCATCGGTGGGGCCATCGCCCGCGCCCTGCACGCCCAGGGCGCCACCGTCGCCCTGTCGGGCACCCGCCGCGAGGCGCTGGAAGCCGTCGCCGCCGAATTGGGCGAGCGCACCCATATCGTCACCGCCAACCTGTCCGACCCGGCCTCGGTCGAGCAGTTGCCCAAGGACGCGGAAGCGGCCATGGGGTCGCTCGACATCCTGGTCAACAATGCCGGGCTGACCCGCGATACTCTGATCCTGCGCATGAAGGATGACGATTGGGCCCAGGTGATCGACGTCAACCTGACCGCCGCCTTCCGTCTGTCGCGCGCCGTCGTCAAGGGCATGATGAAGCGCCGCTTCGGCCGCATCATCAACATCACCTCGATCGTCGGGGTGACCGGCAATCCGGGTCAGGTCAATTATGCCGCCTCCAAGGCGGGCATGATCGGCATGTCCAAGTCGCTGGCCCAGGAAGTGGCCTCGCGCGGGATTACCGTCAACTGTATTGCTCCCGGTTTCATCACTTCGGCGATGACCGACGAGCTTAACGATGACCAGAAAACCCGCCTTTTGGCTGGGATTCCGGTCGGCCGCATGGGCAAAGTCGAGGAAATCGCCTCGGCCGCCGTCTATCTGGCCAGCGAGGAAGCCGCCTATATGACCGGCCAAACCTTGCATGTGAACAGCGGCATGGCGATGATCTAAAAGATCGTCGTCGCAGGCTTGTTGGTCGCCTGATGCTGGTCAAGCCCGGAAAAGTGTGGTAGGAAACGGCACTTTTCGCCGGACACCGTGGGGATGGCCAGCCCTCGACCACCAACGTCCCGCTTACCTTTTATTGACCCACGCAAAGACTTCTGAGGGGTACACAAATGTCTGATGTCGCCAAGCGCGTTAAGGAAATCGTCGTTGAGCACCTGGGCGTTGAAGAGTCCAAGGTCACCGAGACCGCCAGCTTCATCGACGATCTGGGCGCTGACAGCCTGGACACCGTCGAGCTGGTGATGGCTTTCGAAGAAGCGTTCGGGGTCGAAATCCCCGATGACGCCGCCGAAAAGATTCTGACGGTGAAGGACGCCATCGACTTCATCCAGGCCAACAGCTAATTGGCTTGTCGCTATGCCGGTCCCTTTCGGGGCCGGCGTGGCGGACTTTTTTTGACAGAACGGAAAACAGCGGAATCGCATGAGACGAGTTGTCGTCACCGGCCTGGGGATGGTCACGCCTTTGGGCGTTGGTCTCAAGGCAAACTGGGATCGCTTGACTAAAAGCGAATCCGGCCTTCGCGCCATCGAGCATTTCGACGTCTCCGACCTGCCGGCCAAGATTGCCGGTCTGGTGCCTCGGGGCGACGGCGAACCGCATCTTTTTAATCCCGACAATGTGTGCTCGGCCAAGGACCGCCGCCGCATGGACGAGTTCATCGTCTACGCGCTGGCCGCCGCGATCGAAGCCGTCGAGGATTCCGGCTGGAAGCCTGAAGAGGAAGAAGCCCGCGAACGCACCGGCGTCATGATCGGTTCGGGGATTGGTGGTCTGCCGTCCATCGCGGCGGGTGCCCTCACCCTGCACGAAGGTGGCCCCCGCAAGGTTTCGCCGTTCTTCATTCCCGCCAGCCTGATCAATCTGGCCTCGGGTCATGTTTCGATCAAATACGGTTTCAAGGGGCCGAACCACGCCGTGGTGACCGCTTGCTCGACCGGCGCGCATGCCATCGGCGATGCGTCGCGCATCATTGCGTTCGGCGATGCCGACGTCATGGTCGCGGGCGGTGCCGAAGCTGCGGTGTGCCGTCTGGGCTTCGCCGGTTTCTCGGCCGCCAAGGCGCTGTCGACCAACTTCAACGACACCCCGACCAGGGGCTCGCGTCCCTGGGATAAGGACCGCGACGGCTTCGTCATGGGCGAAGGCTCGGGTGTCCTGGTGCTGGAAGAGTACGAACACGCCAAGGCCCGTGGCGCCAAGATCTATGGCGAAATCATCGGCTACGGCATGTCGGGCGATGCTTATCACATCACCGCTCCGGCCTCGGACGGCAACGGTGGCTTCCGCGCTATGCGCGCGGCCATCAAGCGCGCCGGGATTTCGCTGGAAGATGTGGACTACATCAACGCACACGGCACTTCGACCCCGCTGGGCGACGAAATCGAACTGAACGCGGTCAAGCGTCTGTTCGGCGATCACGCCTATAAGCTGGCCATGTCGTCCACCAAGTCGGCCATCGGCCACCTGTTGGGCGCCGCCGGTGCGGTGGAAGCCATCTATTCGGTGATGGCGATCAACCATGGCGTTGTGCCCCCGACCCTGAACCTGGACAACCCTTCCGAGGGTTGCGACATCAATCTGGTGCCGCACACTGCCCAGGACCGCAAGGTCAAGGTGGCCCTGTCGAACTCGTTCGGGTTCGGCGGCACCAACGCCTCGCTGATCTTCCGGGCCGTGTAACGGCGTATCGGAATGATCCGCTGGATTATCCGCCTGACCGTCCTCCTGATCATGATCGGGGTGGCGGCAGGCGGTTTCCTTTTCTGGGCTAAGTCCCGGCTGGATGCCCCAGGTCCCTTATTATCAGCGACCAACGTGGTGATCCCGCACGGAGTGCGCAGTCAGGGTATTGCCGAGCAATTGCAGGAAGCCGGGGTCATCGATCAGCCGTGGCTGTTTCTGCTGGATTTGCGCCTGACCGGTAAGGCTGGGCTGCAAGCGGGCGAATACGCCTTTCCCGCCCATGTCACCATGGGCGCGGTCATCGATATGATGCGCAAGGGCCAGGTGGTGGTCCGCAAGCTGACCTTCGCCGAAGGTCTGACGGTCAGCCAGATGCTGGCCGAACTGCGCCAGGCTCCGGCCCTGACCGGTAAGGTCGATGTCCCGCCGGAAGAGGGTAGCCTGCTGCCCCAGACCTATCATTATGTCTATGGCGACAGCCGCGATCAGGTGATTACCCGGATGCGTCGCGCCATGGATGACACCCTGGACGAATTGTGGCCCCATCGGGTTGCCGGGGTGGGGCTGTCCAACAAGATGGAAGCCCTGATCCTGGCGTCGGTGGTCGAGCGCGAAACCGCTCTGCCCGAGGAACGCCCGCATATCGCCGCCGTCTTCCTGAACCGTCTGCGGCTGCATATGCGCCTGCAATCGGACCCGACGGTGATTTATGCCGTCAGCCAGGGCGAAGGCGTGTTGCCGCGTTCTTTGACCCGCGACGATCTGGCGGTGAACAGCCCCTTTAACACTTATGTGGTGGACGGCTTGCCCGCCGGTCCCATCTGCAACCCTGGCCGGGCCAGCTTGCAGGCGGTTCTGCATCCGGCCAAGAGCGATGATCTCTATTTCGTCGCCGACGGCTCGGGCGGTCATGTCTTCGCCAAAAGCCTGGCCGAGCATAACCGCAACGTCGCCAAATGGCGCAGCCTGCAAAAGGCCAAGTAAGCGGGGCGGCTTTTTCGTTTAGCGGCCCGCACTCTTCCCAAACGAAAACAGGAGCCTTTCGGCTCCTGTTTTTTTGTTTATGCCACCCGGAAGTTTTTAAACTGCCAGGGGTCGGCGCGGTCGATGTCTTCGGCGAAGAGTTGGCCGCGATCCTGCAACGGGGTCCAGTCGGTATAGACGCCCATCACCTTGCCCAGATAGGGCATGGCGATGTTCAAGATCCGTTCGAAGTCCATTTCATCAGGCTCGATGATGCCTTCGTTGGGTCGCTCGATGGCATAGATCATGCCCGCCAGGACGGTGGCCGTAACCTGCATGCTGGTGCCGTTGTTGTGCGGGCACAGGCTGCGGGCTTCGTCGATGGTCATTTGCGAGCCGTACCAGTAGGCGCCCTTCTTATGGCCCATCACCAGTACGCCCAATTCGTCCATGCCGCTGACGATCTCATGCATCATCAGCCGTTGTTCGGCCTGCATGCGCCAGTTCTTGCCGGCCAGTTCGTGCAGCGACACCACGGCGTCGTCGCAGGGGTGATAGGCATAATGGGTGGTGGGGCGGAAGCGCACCGCATTGTCGTCGTCGCGCAGGGTGTAGTAATCGGGGATCGAGATCGACTCGTTATGGGTGATCAGGAAACCGTGGAACGGCCCTTCGTTGGGCGTCCAGGTGCGCACCCGCACCGAAGCGCCGGGGCGGTCCAGATAGATGGCGGCATCGCAGCCGAATTCATGGCGGCGGCCATCGGTGGGAAGCCCTTTTTCGTGGCTGCCCCAGCCCAGTTCGGCGGGCTGGCAGCCTTCGCCGACAAAGCCGTCGATGGACCAGGTGTTGACGAATTCGCCCACCTTCTTGTGACGGTTGGCGACCTGGGTATCGCGCTCGGCGATATGGATGGCCTTGACCCCCAGCTTTTCCATCAGCTCGGCCCATTCGCGGCGGCTGGCGGGCTTGGCGGTGTTGACGCCGGTATCCTGGGCGATGTTCAGCAGGGCCTGCTTGACGAAGTGTGACACCAGACCGGGATTGGCCCCGTGGGTGATGACGGCGGTGGGGCCGTCATGGCTGTCGCCGCGCAGCTTCAGCACCTGTTCGCGCAAGGCATAGTTGGACCGTTCGCTGGCCGACAGGCTGGCGTCGGTATAACCGCCCGCCCATGGCTCGATGCAGGTGTCTTGGTAAAGCGCACCGACTTCCCGGCAATATTCCATCAAGGCGACGCTGGAAACGTCCACCGACACATTCAGCAGGAAATCACCGCGTCCCAGCAAAGGCTTCAGGATCTGGCGGTAATTGTCCGGCGTCAAAGGATCGATGACGAATTTGACACCATATTCGTCGGCGACATCGCGCCCCCGTTCCTCGGCGGTGATGATGGTGATCCGCGACGGATCCAAGTCAATGTGGCGTAAAATCAGGGGCAGCACTCCTTGGCCGATGCTGCCGAAACCGATAATCACCAAATTGCCCCGGAAAGTCGTTTGCTTCATTCTTCAGTACCCCATTCCAATTGCGCGTCGGGTAATCCCCAAGTCCCTTTCGTGTTGGGAGAGAGCCGCCCCAACGTCAGGCGGCCCGGATAGTCTCTTCCGGCAGGTCGTAACCCGGCGTTTCCAGCAGCGGCTGGTCCCGCACTTCGACCAGGAAGGCCCGGTCGAATCCGTTGAACGCGGTCCGCAGGGTGCCGCCATAAGCGCCCAACTGACCGATCTCGATCCAATCGCCTTCCCGGACGTCCGCAGGCAGAAGGAAGGGACCCTTCATGCGGTCAGCCGAATCACAGGTCGGACCAAAGAACTCGAATGCCTGCAGCTCGGGGCTGCACGGCGCATAATCGGCGCGCACCAGACGCACCGGAAAGCGCAAACCCACGGCGACGCCGGCGTCGGACAGGCTGCCATAGGCGCCGTCATTGATATAAAGCCGATCGTCCTTGCGCGCCATCACCTGCACCACCACCGATGCGCCGGGGGCGACCAGGGCGCGGCCCGGTTCGCACCACAGACGACAGTGGGCGGGCAGGTTGAGGGCGGTGACGCCATAGGCGATGGCGTCCATATAATCTTCCAGCGGGGGCGGGGTTTCGTCGGGATAGCTGACGGGGAAACCGCCGCCCACATCCAGGATGTCCAGCGCGACCTTGGCCTGTTCCACCACATGGCCGGTCAGGGCCAGGGCGCGCAGCCACCAGCGCGGCTCCAGGCACTGTGATCCGACATGGAAGCACACGCCAAGCCGCTGGGCGGCCTGGCGGCAGGCTTGCAGCAGGGGGATGGCGTCAACCGCTTCGGCCCCGAACTTGCCCGACAGATCGAACACCGCGCCGCCCTTGGGCAAACCCAAGCGCACCAGCAGCCCCAGATCGCGGGCATTCCCGGTTTCCGTCATGATTTTGGCCAGTTCATCCATGCTGTCGAGCGAGAAATCCCGCACGCCATGGACATGGTACGCCTCGCGGATGGCC
>JASLCK010000157.1 GCA_030151865.1 Rhodospirillaceae bacterium
GGTTTGGGGTTGGGCAATGGCGGCTTGACCTTGGAAGAGATCGTTCGTGAAACCCTGCGTCCGCTGATCAAGGACTGGTTGGATCAGAACCTGCCGTCGATGATTGAGCGAATCGTACAAAAAGAGATCGAAAGATTGGTCAATCGGGCTGAAAAGCTCTAAAACCGTTCTCTTAATCGGCTGGCCTTCGCTGCAAGGGGCATCCCCGATAGCGAGGCCAGCCTTTATTTTACCGCTAGATAGAAGCTGGAGTGGCATCAGGCGATGCTGGACAAGACGTATCTGCCGGGCGAGGTCGAGCCGCGGCATTATCAGCAGTGGGAACAGGCGGGCGTCTTCGGCGCCGATCTGGACTCGTCGGCGCAGCCCTATACCATCATGATGCCACCGCCCAACGTAACGGGCAGCCTGCATATGGGTCACGCTCTGACCTTCACCCTGCAAGACGTATTGGTCCGCTATCACCGCATGCTGGGCCGCGACGCCTTGTGGCAGCCGGGGACCGACCATGCGGGCATTGCCACCCAGATGGTGGTCGAACGCCAGATGGCTGGGGAAAATCTGACCCGTCACGATCTGGGCCGCGAAAAGTTCATCGAACGAGTTTGGAAGTGGAAGGCGGAATCGGGCGGCACCATCACCCGCCAGTTGCGCCGCCTGGGTGCGTCGCCCGATTGGCCGCGCGAACGCTTCACCATGGACGATGGTCTGTCGGCGGCTGTGCGCAAGGTGTTCGTGCAGCTTTACAAGGAAAAGCTGATCTATCGCGATAAGCGGCTGGTCAATTGGGACCCCAAGCTGCACACCGCCATTTCCGACCTGGAAGTGGAACAGCGCGAAGAAAAGGGCAGCATGTGGTATCTGCGCTATCCGGTGGATGGCGAGGAAGGCCGCTTCATCACGGTGGCCACCACGCGCCCGGAAACCATGCTGGGCGATACCGGCGTCGCCGTGCACCCCGAAGATGACCGCTATAAGGATCTGGTGGGCAAGTTTGTCCGCCTGCCGATCGTCGGGCGTCTGATCCCCATCGTCGCCGACGAATATTCGGACCCTGAAAAGGGCACCGGCGCGGTCAAGATCACCCCGGCCCACGATTTCAACGATTTCGAGGTCGGTCGTCGCAACAATCTCGAGATGATCAACATTCTCGACCGCGACGCCCGCATCAACGACAACGTGCCCGAAGCCTATCGCGGCATGGACCGTTTCGACGCCCGCAAGAAGATCGTGGCGGAATTCGAGGAAATGGGTCTGCTGGAAAAGATCGAGCCCCATGTCCTGCAACGGCCCTATGGCGACCGTTCCGGCGTGGTGATCGAACCCTGGCTGACCGATCAGTGGTTCGTCGATGCCGCGACCCTGGCCAAGCCCGCGATCGAAGCGGTGGAAAGCGGCAAGACCCGCTTTGTGCCCAAGCAGTGGGAAAACACCTATTACGAATGGATGCGCAACATCCAGCCTTGGTGCATCTCGCGTCAGATTTGGTGGGGTCATCAGGTTCCGGCCTGGTACGGCCCGGACGGCGTGTTCTTTGTCGAGGAAACCGAGGAAGAAGCCCGTGCCGCCGCCCGTGCCCATTATGGCAAGGATGTGGATCTGGTCCGCGATTCCGACGTGCTCGACACTTGGTTCAGCTCGGCCCTGTGGCCGTTCTCGACCTTGGGCTGGCCGGAAAAGACCCCGGCGCTGGATCGTTACTATCCCACCGATGTGCTGGTGACCGGCTTTGACATCATTTTCTTCTGGGTTGCCCGGATGATGATGATGGGCCTGCACTTCATGGGCGACGTGCCGTTCAAGGACATTTACATCCACGCCCTGGTCCGCGACGAAAAGGGCCAGAAGATGTCGAAGTCCAAGGGCAACGTCATCGACCCGTTGGAACTGATCGAAAAGTACGGCTGCGATGCCTTGCGCTTCACCTTGTCGGCCCTGGCCGCGCAAGGGCGCGATATCAAGCTGGCGGAAAGCCGGGTCGAAGGTTATCGCAACTTTGCCACCAAGCTGTGGAACGCGGCGCGCTTCTGTCAGATGAACGCCTGTCATCCGGTGGCGGGTTTCGAACCCACCGCGGTCAAGGAAACCGTCAACCGCTGGATCGTCGGCAAGGTCGGCGAAGCGGCGGCCAAGGTTGCCCAGTCGCTGGATGTCTATCGTTTCAACGATGCCGCCAACGGGGCGTACCAGTTCGTCTGGAACACCTTCTGCGACTGGTATCTGGAATTCGCCAAGCCGATCTTCCAGGGCAGCGACGAGGCCGCTAAGGCCGAAACCCGCGCTACCACCGCCTGGGTGTTGGACCAGATCCTGCACATCTTGCATCCCTTCATGCCCTTCATCACCGAAGAGCTGTGGGAAAAGCTGGGCGAAGGCCGTGACAACGCTTTGATTTCCGCCGTCTGGCCGTCGATTTCGTTCCGCGATGAAGCGGCGGAAGCGGAAATGGATTGGCTGGTCAAGCTGGTTTCCAGCGTGCGTGCGGTGCGCGCCGAAATGAACGTGCCGCCGTCGGCCAAGGTGCCGCTGCTGGTCAAGGACGCTAGCGCTCAGACCCAGGCCCGTTTGACCACCCACAACGGCATCATCGTCACCATGGCCCGCTCTTCGGGCATTGAACAGGTGAGTGACGCCGTCAAGGGTGCGGTGCAGGTGGTGGTGGATGAAGCCACCGTGTTGCTGCCGCTGGCCGATGTCATCGACATCGCCCAGGAAAAGGCTCGTCTGACCAAGGAAATCGCCAAGCTGAACGGCGAGGTGGAGAAGGTGGACAAGAAGCTGTCCAACGAAGCCTTCATCGCCAAGGCCAAGCCCGAGGTGATTGAGGAACAGCGTGAACGCCGTGCCGAATGGGCCGCCGCCCGCGACAAAATGACGGAAGCGTTGGAACGCCTGTCGGCGGTTTGATGGCCCGTTTGGTGCTGAAATGAAGAAGGGCGGAGGGTTAAACCTCCGCCCTTCTTTTTTGTCTTATGCGGGGTTTTCCGCTGGAACCACGCGGGGCGTGCTGGGGCGGCGATGGGCTGCGATGCAACTCAACACGCTGAACACCACCAGGGCAAAGGCAGCGGATTCCATCGGCTTGGGCCAGCGCCCCTCCCACAAAAAGCCGTAGAGCAGGGCGAACATGGTTTCGAACAGGATCATCTGTCCGGCCAGGGTTAGCGGCAGCAGGCGGCTCATGCGGTTCCAAAAGGCGTTGCCGACCAGAGATGCCAGGATGGCCACCACCACCGACAGGGCGACCAGACGGCCCCATTCGGCATGGCTGTGCAGGGTGGTTTCCAGCATCAGGGCGATGGGGACCAGCACCAGGCTTTGCGCCCCAGTGACCACACCCGTCAGCAAATTCCAGTCATGGACCGAGACATGGTGCAGCCGCGTCAGCCAACGGCTGTTGCCCACCGCGTAGGCGGTCCACGAGATCAACGCCCCGACCGCGCAGATCAGCCCCAACAGCCGGTCGGCATAGGGGCGGGTCGAGGGCGCGACCAAAGCGTCCCAGCCGATGCACAAGACGCCCGCCGCACACAA
>JASLCK010000181.1 GCA_030151865.1 Rhodospirillaceae bacterium
AGAGACAAACGGCACAGATTCGCAGAATGCAAAAAACCCATATCACGCACGTAGAATCTGAAAGCCAGATCGCATTTCGCATCCCAGAGGGGCACCCTATCGACAGATAAAATACTTATAAATCAAATAGTTATTAAAAACCCTAGAATTGGCATAACGCTTGCTAAAACTAAACTGAAAAGAGATCAGACCATCTGATCGAACAGCGAGGCGAGGAAACTATCATGACGTCCTATTCGAACCTGAAGATCATTTGGAAGATCGCCATTCCGTCCCTGGTTTTGGGCGTGGTGATCGCCGCCATCAGCGCCATGGCCCTGATTACTTTTTCCGGTATTCAGGAAACCGTTCGCGACATTCTGGGCAATCAGGTCGTCAAAGCCCTGACGGTAGACGAGGTCGCCTATAACCTGAATAGTGCCACTACCCCCGACCGCGAAGTCCTGTTGGCTCCGACCCCGGAGCGCCGAGCCGCGGCGGAAAAAGACTATGCCCAATATATCCAGGCGACCCGCGACAGCCTGAACAAGCTGATGAAGCTGCAAACCAATCCCGAACGGATCGCCATCAGCAAGGATATTCTGAGCAAGGTGGAAACCTTCAACAGCTTGGACACCAAGGCCTTTGCCATGGCCAAGAACGGCCAGACAGCAGAAGCCTATGAACTAATGACCGGCGACTCCGCCAAAGTCTACGATGCGGCCACCGATCTGATGAATGGCTTGTCCACACAAGTCAAAGAGGACGTGAAAAAGTCGGAAGCTGCCATCGACGCAACGATTTCCGCCACGATCTGGCGCACCTCGCTGTTGGTCGGCATCGGTGTTTCCATCGGGTTCGGTCTGCTGGCCTGGGTTGCCGTTACCCAGATCGCCCGCCCGCTGGGCACCGTCACCACGGTCTTGGGATCGGTCGCCGACGGCAACCTTACGGTCGAAGTGCATGGCACCCGCCGCGAAGATGAGGTGGGCACCATCGCACGGGCCATTTCTCATCTGCAAAAGCAACTGCAAGCCGCCGAAGCCGCCAAGGCCGTCCGCGAACGGGAACAGACCGAACGCGCCGAACGCGCCGAACGCATCGCCCTGATGACCCGCGATTTCGACACTTCGATCGGCAATATGATGCAGGTGGTGGCCAGCAATCTGACCCAGTTGGAAAGCACCGCCCAGGCCATGGCCGCCAATTCGGAACAGACCAGCCGTCAAACCGTCGTGGTCGCCAGCGCCACCGAGGAAGCATCGGCCAACGTGCAGACCGTCGCCACCGCGTCGGAGGAATTGTCGGCCTCGATCCGCGAAATCGGTCGTCAGGTGTCCCAATCCAGCCAAGTCTCGCAAAATGCCGCCGATGACGCCCGGCGCACCAGCGAAACCTTCCAGGTGTTGGCGGAAAACGCCCGCAAGATCGGCGACGTCGTGCAGTTGATCAACGACATCGCCAGCCAGACCAACCTGTTGGCGTTGAACGCCACCATCGAAGCGGCGCGCGCTGGTGAGGCGGGCAAGGGTTTTGCCGTCGTCGCCAACGAAGTCAAACACCTGGCCAACCAGACCGCCAAGGCGACCGAGGAAATCGGCCAGCAGGTGGCGGGCGTCCAGGCATCCACCCAGGAAGCAGTGTCGGCCATCGGTTTGATCCTGAACCGCATCGACGAGATCAACACCATCAATGGCGCCATCGCTGCCGCCGTCGAACAGCAAAGTGCGGCCACCGAAGAAATCGCCCGCAACGTCCAGGAAGCGGCGCGTGGCACCCAGATGGTTTCGTCCAACATCGGCAATGTCAGCCATGCGGCGGCGGAAACCGGGGCCGCGGCCAAGCAATTGTTCGACAGCGCCACCGCCCTGGGCCACGAAACCAACAGCATGAAGAGCACCGTTGACGGTTTCCTGGCGAACGTCCGCCAGGCTTGATCAGGCCGATCCTCCCTCGCCTGATGTAAAAACTAAGGGCCGGACTGAAACAGTCCGGCCCCTTTTTTATGTGTCTTGAGAAAAGCTTAGACCGACACGGTCCCCAACTTGGCGGCTTCGGCCCACAGGGCTTTGTGGCGCGCCACGCTTTCTTCGGGATCGACTTCCACCTGAACCACCTGGGTTCCCGGTTGGGCCAGGGCTTCGCCAAAGGTGGAGGAAAATCCCTTGGCCTCCACCCGCAGATGCCCATGGCCGTAAACCCCGGCGGCAGCCTGCAAATCGGCATGCTGTTCGGTGAACCAGGCAGCATCGAATTCATGCTTGGGCAGGGTGCTGGACGGCTGATGGCGGAAGATGATGCCGCCGCCGTTATCGATCACCGAGATCACCGCATTCAGCTTGCCCGCGCAGGCCAGACCACCGACATCGTGCAGGAAGCTCATATCGCCGATCAGGGCGGCAGCGGCAGTGTAACGGCCCGAAGCAGTCGCCCCCAGGAAGGTGGACGACAAACCGTCGATGCCCGCCACGCCGCGATTGGCCAGCATGGTGATGGACTTCTTCGACGTGCCCGAAAAGGCGTCGAAATCGCGCACCGACATGGAATTGCCGATGAAGAACAACGACCCGTCGGGCAGGCTGTCGATCATCGACCGGCCCAACGCCGCTTCCGGCGGGGCATGCTTGGCAATCAGGGCGGCGGCGGCGCGATCCAGGGATCGGAAGCTTTCCACCCAGTCTTCGCTGGCGGGATGGGTGACTTCACGGGCCAGGGCATCGGCCACCAGATCGACGTCGCCATGGATCATCAGATCGGCGGCGCGGTCGGGGTCGGGCCAGCGGGAATCGCCGCTGACGACGATGCGTTCCGCCGCCGGGAATTCCCCCAGCCACTTGGTATAGGGCTTGGCCATGGGATAACCGCCAAAGCGCATCACCCAGTCCGGCTGCGGCCCCTTGCCGCGCAGGAAGACATCGTAATGCACGATCAGACGCGACTGATCATGGGGACCAAAACGCAGACCCGACAGGGGATCGGCCAGCACCGGAACGTTCAGGGCAGCGGCCAGACGCACGATCGGTTCGGGCGGAACCCCTTCGCAGCCGCAGACGATCACACCCTTGCGGCCCGACAGACGTTCGGCCAAGGCCCGCATTTCATAGGCAGGCGGAACCTGACGCGGCAGCACGACGCGGGGCTTGCGGCTGTCGGTGACCAGCGGCGGTTCATCGCCAGGGGCGGCCAGCAGGGGTTCGCGGAAAGCGCAGTTCAACTGCACCGGACCGGGCAGCGGGAACAGCGATTGCTGCACGCAGCGCGCGGTGAAGTTGGCCAGCCAGCTATGATCTTCCTCGGCCGGAGGCAGGAAGTGATAAGCACGCAGCGACGGCCCGAACAGGCGGGTCTGGTCGATCGACTGGTGGGCGCCGCAATCTTGCAGTTCCGGCGGACGATCCGCCGACAGCAGCACCAAGGGGGCGCGGGCCATATCGGCTTCCACCACCGCCGGGTGCCAGTTGGCCACCGCCGAGCCCGAGGTGCAGATCACCGCCACCGGCTTACCTTCAGCCTTGGCCAGCCCCAGGGCGAAAAAACCCGCCGAGCGTTCGTCAATAACGATATGGCACGTGATGGCCGCATGGCGCATGCAGGCCAGGGTCAAGGACGTCGAGCGTGCGCCGGGCGAGATCACCGCATGTTCCACGCCAGCGGCGGCCAAACCCTCGACCAGAGCAGCGGCCCAAGCAGCATTGATTTTACCCATGTTCTTCATCGTAAGACCTGCGTTCGTAAAGATTGAAACGGATTTCCGGTGCGGCCTGCGAACACACCTGGACAAAGGTCTAGGTCATGCCCGGGACTGGTACGCGGCCCACGAAACTCCATCAGAACACACAACCATTAGGGGTAAAAAAGACCGCAAGCCCTCGATAGAGGGTTTGTAGCGGTTGATTTTTCCTGATGGTGTGTGGCTGTTACGGCCAGCCCACGGCGCGTCTATATACCAATCGCCATGCCGAATGGAATAAGATTCTTTAAAAAGATGTAAAAATTTATGATAATTCTTTAATCGGTTGTAACCGTTGGCGAGCACGCCCGAAACCTTCAACCCAGAGGATAGAGTCCCAGAACCGGACCATGACCAAACAGCAAAAGCAGGTACAGAAGCACCCCGCCCAGGATTGATTTAACAAGATTGTCATTCAAACTTAAAGTTGAGCGACCAACACAAATTGCACCAAAAGGCATATTCCCTGTGCCAGAGGCCAGATCGGCCCAATCGGGCAAGGCGCGGGCGCGGCGGCGGTCGAACAGGAACGTGCCGACAATGCTAAACAGGCACAACCCGCCGAACAGCAGCACTGCGCGCACTTCGCCATTGGGAAACAGGTGCGAGCCTGACCATAACGCTGCCGCCCATAAGATCGGGTGACGGGTGATGGCGACGATGCCGGGGCGCTCGGGCGTCCAGCCGCGCCGTCCCAGCCCCAGGGAAAACGGATTGCCCTGGGTCAACCCGCCCACCAACAGGATGCAGGCCAGCGGCATGGTCAGGATCGGCACCCAACGCGCCCAGGCGTGGAAGCCCCATAAGACGACGGTGGGCGCATCCAAGGTGGCTTTGATCAGCCAGACCAGCGACAGCGTGGCGATCAGGGAATGCACGATCATATAGCGCCGCTTGCCCAGCAACCCGACGACACGGCCGCGCAAGGCGGGCAAGGCCGGAACGCTGTGGGTGGCGATAAACAGACCGAAGGCCGCCGCCAATTCCTCGAACCCAGCCATATCAGATCCTTTCCCAAGCGGTTCGCTTCCCTATTCGAAAGCTCACTATCGATGATCCGAGACTGGTCTGTCGAGGGCATGTCCTCCTTGACCTTTATCAAGTTAAATCCCTGGTTTTCCGCAGCCCTGACCAAAGTCAAGGTTTCTGCACCCCAGCGGCGTCACAACTGCCTCTGAGCCGAACGCCGCCCTCTCCCTAGTGTCCCTAATCCTAGTGGGAAAGTCGGGAAAGGCGTTCACCGTCCCGTGACGGTCCTTGGACCCACTGTGGAGAGAACCATGTCGGAGAGACTCACGAAGTCAGCCGCCAGGAACATATTTTTCGGGGGAACCTTATTCTTCTTTGCCATTTTCGCAGCCCTGGTGGCGCAAAGCGTCTCCTATGTGGAAAGCGGCCCGGCGAAGTCGTCGGCGATCCCGGATAATGTGGCCCATGGCAAGCGCGTGTGGGAACGCCACGCCTGCTTTGATTGCCACACCCTGTACGGCGAAGGCGCCCGTTTTGCCCCTGAACTGGGCAATGTCTGGCTGCGTTATGGCGGTGCGGAAGACCCTGCTGCCGCACGCGAAGGCCTGAAGGCCTGGATCAAGTCCCAGCCCACCCGCATTGAAGGGCGCCATCAGATGCCGCAGTTCAACCTGTCGGATCAGGACTTGGACGATCTGGTCGAATTCCTGCGCTACGTCAGCACGATCAATACCCAGAACTGGCCGCCGAAGATTTCCGGCTAAGCCGAAGGGGACGCGAAAATGAAATACCAATCGCAAAAGGTCGCGCTCTACTACTTTATCGGCGCGCTCAGTCTGTTTGTCGTTCAGGTCCTGTTCGGGCTTTTGGGCGGCACCTTGTACGTCAACCCCACCGCCCTGCCGGACTTTCTGCCGTTCAGCGTGATCCGCATGATTCACACCAACGCTTTGGTGGTGTGGCTGCTGATGGGCTTCATGGGGGCCACCTATTTCCTGCTGCCCGAAGAAGCGGAAACCGAATTGCACAGCCCCAAGCTGGCGCTTTTGCAGTTCTGGGCCTTCTACATCGCCGCCCTGGTGGCGGTGGCAGGCTATCTGCTGGGCTATTATGACGGCCGCTCCTATCTGGAACAGCCGATCTACATCAAGGTCGGCATCGTCGTCGTCGCCCTGATCCATCTTTACAACTGCACGCTGACCCTGCTGAAGGGCCGCAAGACCGCCGTGTCGATCGTGCTGATGATGGGCCTGTGGGGCGCGGCGCTGTTCTTCCTGTTCGCTTTCTACAATCCCGCCAACGTCGTCTTGGATAAGATGTTCTGGTGGTGGGTCGTTCATCTGTGGGTCGAAGGCGTCTGGGAACTGATCATGGCCGCCATCCTGGCCTTCCTGATGATCAAGCTGACCGGCGTCGACCGTGAAGTCGTGGAAAAGTGGCTGTATGTCATCATCAGCCTGACCCTGTTCTCGGGCATCCTGGGCACCGGTCACCACTACTACTGGATCGGCACCCCCGGTTACTGGCAGTGGATCGGCTCGGTCTTCTCGACCCTGGAAGTCGTCCCCTTCTTCGCCATCGTGGTGTTCTGCTTCATGATGGTCTGGAAGGGTGGTCGCGATCACCCCAACAAGGCCGCCCTGCTGTGGTCGCTGGGTTGCTCGGTGTTCGCCTTCTTCGGCGCGGGCATCTGGGGCTTCCTGCACACCCTGTCGTCGATCAACTACTACACCCACGGCACCCAGGTCACTGCGGCGCATGGTCATCTGGCGTTCTATGGCGCCTATGTCATGGTCAACATCGCCATCATGACCTATGCCCTGCCGCAGTTGCTCAAGCGCACGCCCTATAATCAGGTTCTGAACATGTGGGCGTTCTGGATCATCTCGGGCGGCGTGTCGTTCATGACCTTTGCGCTGACCTTCGCCGGTGTGGTTCAGGTTCATCTGCAACGCGTCATGGGCCTGACCTACATGGAAGTGCAGGATCAGTTGGGCCTGTTCTACTGGATGCGTTTGGGGGCTGGGGCCGTCACGGTTCTGGGCGTCCTGATGCTGGTTGCCTCGCTGGTGATCCCCACCGGTCAGCGCCTGCAGAACGGTAAGTAACCCTCTCTTGCCTGGGCGGTTGGGGATTGCCTCCCCCGACCGCCCTTTTTTTATCCCAAGCCTCTTTTCACCAGCCCCCTTTTTCACAAGCAACGGGAGACGGAGCCATGACCGCCCCAAATCAAGCCCCCTTTTACATGCCCGCCGGCAACGAAGTGGCGCTGTTCGAGCATGCCTTCAACCAACGTCTGCCCATGCTGCTGAAAGGGCCGACCGGTTGCGGTAAAACCCGTTTTGTCGCCCATATGGCCGCCAAGCTGGGCCGTCCGCTGTTCACCGTTTCCTGCCATGACGATCTGACCGCCGCCGATCTGACCGGGCGCTATCTGCTGAAGGGCGGCGAAACCGTCTGGACCGATGGCCCCCTGACCCGGGCCGTGCGCGAAGGCGGCATCTGCTATCTGGACGAAGTGGTGGAAGCCCGCAAGGACGTCACCGTGGTTTTGCACCCGTTGACCGACGACCGGCGCATCCTGCCCTTGGAACGCACCGGGGAAACCCTGGAAGCCCCGCCCGGCTTCATGCTGGTGGTCAGCTACAACCCCGGCTATCAGAACATCCTGAAGTCGCTGAAGCCCTCGACCCGTCAGCGCTTTGTCGCCGCCGAGTTCGATTTCCCCCGGCCCGAGGTGGAAATTCCCGTGGTCGCCCAGGAATCCGGCCTGTCGGCCGACCGGGTCGAACCCCTGGTGCTGCTGGCCCAACGCCTGCGGGCCATGAAGGGGCACGATCTGGAAGAAGGTGTCTCGACCCGCCTGCTGGTCTATTGCGCCACCTTGATCCAGGCCGGTCTGCCGGTCGATCAGGCTGTCCAGGCGGCCATCGTCGAACCGTTGTCCGATGACCCCGACGTCAAACATGGCCTGATGGAAGCGGTAGCGGCTATTCTGGGCTAACCCCTTGTTCTTGGGGCCGGGGCTTGCTACCTGTGGAAACCTGACGAAAATGGAGGGTTCCCCCATGGCGAAATCGCTGCTTAAACCCCTGCCCCTGGTTGCCCTGCTGACGCTGGCGGCTCCGGCTGCCCAGGCCCAGATGGGTCTGACCGATGTGCTGACGGCCCCCAAGACCTTGATCGACCGCGCCATCGAAGCCCGGTCCGCCGCCGATATCGCCGAAGACAATCGCATCGTCGCCGAAATCAACGGCTTCATGGCGGAATTGGGCAGCATCAGCGCCTCGACCGAAATCTACGAGCAACGCCTGCTGATCACCGGGCTGTTTTCCGACAAATCCACCTATGACCGCTTCTATGCCAAGGTCAAAGGTGTGCGCGGCGTCAAAAAACTTTATTGGCACGCCATCTATATGAGCGAGGCCGACCAGAAGGCCGCGCATCTGCTGTCCTGGGCAGACACCCTGGTGATCGGCACCAAGGCCCAGGCCCGGCTGGTCGGCACGGCAGGCGTGGCCGACGTCAATTTCCGCACCACCGCCGATTCCACCGGCACGGTCTATCTGCTGGGCCGCGCCCGATCCAAGGAAGAAGCGCAAAAGGCCCTGGGCCGCGCCCGCGCCGGAGACGGCGTTAAAAAGGTCGTCGATTACGTGGTGGTCCGCCCTTAAGACAAAACAGGCCGTCCCGGCGTTTTCGCCCGGACGGCCTGTTTGTCAAAGGGACGCCAAGGTCGATCAGCCAGCGTCGAAATCAATAACGCTGTGCAGCAGATAGCCCAAGACGATGGTCAGGAACGGCACCACGAACATCAGCACCACCAGCAGGTGGACGGTGCGATGCTTGCCGTCGCTTGCGGCCTCACGGACATAGGGCTGATCGATGTCGTCCAGCGGACGCACCTTGAACAGCGCCACCGCCAGCAGCACCGTAATGATCAGACCAACGATGGTGACGCCGACGATGGGCGTTCCGGTACGGATGGCCTCCAGCGGCTTGCGGCCGGAAACGATCAGCCAGATCGGGCTGGTCAGGCCAGCGCCGAACGAAAAGATCGACACCACCAGGGCCGCCAGCAGAGCAGCGGGTTTTTCCAGAAACTTCACGAACGTTCTCCACATCTCCCGCAGGCTGGACACAAAACCCGCCTGTTGATCCCGCGACGCGGACCATCGGCCCCCACAGCCATCTCCGCGTCAGGGCGCATTCCACCACCGGGCGACGGGCGGAGCAAGTGATTAGGAAAAAACCAACAGGATTTTCAGAACCGGGCGCGCCGCTGGTTTTCCGGCAACAACAGAATGGGCCGCAGCAAGGCCGCCAGACGCGCCGCCCAGGCATGGGCTTCAGCCCGATCGGCAATCAGATCCTGGCGAATTTCGATGGACACATGGGGACGCCCGTGGCGTTCGCCGTGCAAGTCGATGGTAAAACCCAGATCACGCCCCGAATAGGGCTCGTTATCGCCGACGCACAGCCCGTCCATCAGACGCAATCCCTGGATCAGCGGCACGGCGATGCGCGGGTCGCGGTTCCACAGAATGCCGACCTGCCAGGGCCGCACAAAGCCGTTCATGACCGGGGTAAAGCTGTGCACCGCCACCAGGGACGCGACCGCGCCATATTCCTCCAACCGGCGGAACTGGGCCGACACTTCGTCGTGATAGGGATAAAGCCATTGTTCGGCCCGGTCCTGGCGCTCGGCGTCGGTCAGATCGAGGTTGCCGGGAATGTTGGTGCCGTCGCT
>JASLCK010000186.1 GCA_030151865.1 Rhodospirillaceae bacterium
TGCGTCAGGACAGCTATCGCCGCCATGCACTGTTCCCCGGTGGTTTGGCAGAGCCGGGCTGGCGGGGGTTGGCATTGACGGTCGGCCTTATGCTGGCCCTGCCCGCTTTGCTGGTGTGGCTGGCACCGGCAGCAGGTTGGCGGCAGGCCCAAGCCGGTTTCTATGATGTTCTGTCCTGGGAAACATTGAGCACCCTGGCGGGAGCTGCGGTGTTGTGGGCGATCCTGGGCGTGTTGGTTGGATCTTGGCGTTATTGGCGAACCTGCCGCCCGGCAATTCGGGCTGTCCGCTCTGCCTGGACGGCATTTCCGACCATGGTGCAGGATGTTCTCAGCCTGCGCAATCTGGGGGGCTCCATCGAGCCCGGACAGAGCCCCGGCTGCAACGATGTGGATGATCGGTTGTCGCTGATGCGGCGCCGCTTTCATCATGGGCTGTTCTATGGTTTTGCCCTGTGTTTTGCCTCGACCAGCATCGCTACGCTGTACCATCACCTGTGGGGGTGGCTGGCCCCCTATGACTGGTTCAGCCTGCCGGTCCTATTGGGCAGCCTGGGTGGTGTCGCCATGCTGACAGGTGCGGTCGGGCTGATGGTCTTGAAATACAAAAGCAATCCTGCCTTTCATGATCCGCAGATCCGTGCCGGGGAATATGCCGCCCTGACCATTCTGGCCCTGGTGGCGGGCAGCGGCCTGCTGCTGCTGGCCTTGCGCAGCACAGCGGCCATGCCGGTGTTGCTGACTGGGCATCTGGGGGCGGTGCTGGGCTTCTTCCTGACCCTACCCTATGGCAAGCTGATGCATGCCCCTTACCGCGCCATTGCCCTGTTGCAGGCGGCGATGGAACGCCATCACTCCCCCAAGCAAGGCAAAGCCGATGACTGACCCGTTGTTTTCCATCCTGATCCTGGGCGGCACCACCGAAGGATACGCCCTGGCCGAACGCTTGCAGGACATCGACGGGTTGCGCGCCATCAGTTCGTTGGCCGGGCGAACCGCCAATCCGCGCTTACCGGTGGGGGATTATCGGATCGGCGGTTTTGGTGGTCCCCAAGGACTGGCTGAGTATCTGCGTGCCGAACAGATCGGCGCGGTCATCGACGCCACCCACCCCTTTGCCCGGCAAATGGGGTGGAACGCCGCCCAAGCCTGTGACGAGGCCGACGTGCCGCTGCTGCGCCTGGAACGCCCGGCCTGGGTGGCCCAAGACGGTGATCGCTGGGATATGATCGATGACTGGCAAGACGGCGTTGAACTGGTGCGCCAACATTCTGCGCGGGTCTTGATGGCGGTGGGCAAACAGGAACTGGAGCCCTTCGCCCTTTTGGATAAGGTGTGGTTCCTGATCCGCACGGTCGATCTGCCCCAGCCGATGCCGCCCTTTGCTCAATATGAGAACCTTTTGGCGCGCGGTCCCTTTACCCTGGATCAGGAACGCGACCTGCTGCGGGATCGGGCCATCGACACCATTGTTTGCAAAAACAGCGGCGGGCGGGCCACCGACGCCAAACTGACGGCTGCCCGCGAATTGGGGGTGCGGGTGGTGATGATGCGCCGCCCTGCCCGCCCGGCAACGCCCACAGCCGCCAGCGTTGCCGAGGCCTGTGCCTGGGCAACGCAGTTCTTGGGATAGTTTGCTTGTCGCTTAAACCGTCCTGACGGCTTGCAGGAACTGATTAATTTCCTGACGCAGGCTGTCGGCTTCGCGGATCAGATCAGCCGTCGCCGTCAGAACGCTATGGGCGGAATGGCCGGTTTCCTCGGCGGCGGCGGAAACATCGCCGATATGGCCGGTCACCTGTTGGGTGCCCCCTGCCGCCTGCTGCACATTGCGGGCGATTTCCTGGGTGGCAGCCCCCTGCTCCTCTACCGCCGAAGCGATGACCGTCGAAATGCTGCTGATTTCCGAGATGGTGTCGCTGATGGCTTTGATAGCGGTCACCGCCTCGGCGGTATCGGATTGGATCGAGGCAATTTGCTGGGCAATTTCCTCGGTCGCCTTGCCGGTTTGATTGGCCAGCGCTTTTACTTCGCCTGCGACCACGGCAAAACCTTTCCCGGCGTCGCCCGCTCGCGCCGCCTCGATGGTCGCATTCAACGCCAAAAGATTGGTCTGGCTGGCGATGTCATTGATCAGATTGACGACTTCGCCAATTTTCTGAGAACTCTGGGCCAATCCCTGAACCAAAACGTTGCTGCGTTCGCTTTGGGCCACCGCCGTTCCCGCCACCTGAGCGGAATGGCTGACCTGACGGGAAATCTCGGAAATGGAGGAGGAAAGTTCTTCTGACGCAGCCGCGACGGTTTGCACATTGGACGACGCACTTTCCGCCGCCATAGCCACGGCGCTGGCCTGCTGAGACGTCCTGGCAGCCGTATCCGACATGCTGGACGCAGTGGCGCGCATATCTTCGCCTGCTTTTTCCACCCTCGACAGCGTTCCAAAAACCGCCTGATCAAACGCCTGGGTCAGTGTTTCAATGCGCTGTGCCCGCTCGGCGCGGGCTTCCTGGGCTTGACGCTGTTGCGCCTCCAGGCTTTTGGCTTGCCGCAAAGCTCCTTGCAAGACCAGAAGCGATTTTGCCATCTCGCCGACTTCATCCCGCCGATTTCCCCCAGGAATGACGGCATCATAGTCGTGCCCGGCCATCTGCTGCATCGCCTGTCCCATGGCTTTGATGGGACGCGCCAGATAATAAGCGCTCAACCAGATCGACAGCAAAAGCACCGCGACAATTCCTGTCGCCTGACTGCCGTAGGTCAGAAAAATAGTGTTTTCAGTCTGTTGTTGAGCCTGGGCGGCGACCAGTTCCAGATTTTTTGACGTATCGTCGGTCAACACGCTGATGGATTGGCGTAAGAGTTCCAATTGCGGATCAAAACGGCCGGTCATGATTTTCAAGGCGGCGGCATTGTCGTTGGCAAAGGCGGGTTCTTTGATGGCCTCTACGATCTTTCCCAATTCGTTGAAATGCCCCTGAACCTGAGAGAGATCCTGTTCCTTGGCAGGCAAAGAAATCTTGGTGTCGGCAATCAGTTTGGCGAAGCGTTTCTGCGTTGCGACGATATCGGTTTCGATAGCCCGCATTTTGTTGGGATCGGATTCCGCGATCAGCCGATAGACCAATCGCCCCATCTCGATCTGACGGGCATTCAAACGGGCGACATTGACCGCGCCTTGGGCATCTTTGGTCAGCAAGCGGGTGTATGTGCTGTCGATCGCATTCATCCGATTGGCAGCAAAGATCGTCGTGGCGATCGCAAGAATCCCAAAAAGAGAAAGCAATATCAGAATCTTGTTGGAGATTTTTAAGTTCTCGAACACAGACATGGTTTCCGCCCTTAGCTGGATTTTGGGTGTCGCAAACGCGACCCCCTGCATCGCGCGCCCATGTCATATATATCTATATATGTAATGCAGCCAGAAATCGTAGGTATGATCGCGACCTAAACGATTGGGGGATTTTAGCGATAAAAAAGCCTCGTTCCGATCTCTTCGGAACGAGGCTCAGAGGTTTGAAATATAATATTTTTATTCCGTTGCCAGCTTGGCCAGATTTTCCATCAAACCTTGGATACCCTTGACGCGCGCCGGGGCTTCATCCCAGGCGCGTTGGAAGACCAGCTTGTGGTCGGGGCGCAATTTGACAGTGCCCAACTGCTTGGAAATGAACCCCACCAAACCGGCGGGGTTGGCAAAGTTGTTATGGCGGAAGCTGATCACCGCACCCTTGGGACCGGCATCGACCTTTTCCACTCCGGCCTGTTTGCAGAGCACTTTAATTGCAACGATTTCCAAAAGGTTTTCAACCTCTTGCGGCAATTTCCCGAAGCGGTCGATCAACTCGGCGGCCAGGCCGTCAATCTCCTGGCGGCTGGTCAGGGTGCCGATGCGACGATAAAGGCTGAGACGGATCGACAGATCGGCGACATAGGTTTCCGGGATCAAAACCGGCATGCCCAAGGCGATCTGCGGCGACCATTCATCGGTCACGGCATCGGCCTGCTGTCCGCCGCGCGCCGCCGCCACCGCTTCTTCGATCAGGGTCTGATAAAGCTCGATCCCGACTTCCTTGATATGGCCCGATTGTTCGTCGCCCAACAGGTTACCCGCGCCGCGGATATCCAGATCGTGGCTGGCCAAGGTGAAGCCCGCCCCCAGGGTGTCCAGGGTCTGCATGACCTGCAACCGCTTTTCCGCCGCCTTGGACAGCACCTGATTGGGCGGCAGGGTCAGATAGGCATAGCTGCGGGCTTTGCCGCGCCCGACGCGCCCGCGCAACTGGTAAAGCTGCGACAGGCCGAACATGTCGGCGCGGTGAATGATGATGGTGTTGACGCGCGGCATATCAAGTCCGCTTTCCACGATGTTGGTGGACAGCAAGACGTCATAAGCCCCGTCGGAGAAGGCGGTCATCACCTCCTCCAACTCGGTCGGCGACATGCGGCCATGGGCGACGGTGGCGCGGACTTCCGGCACCAGATGGCGCAGACGCTCCAACACCCGGTCGATATCGGCCAGACGCGGACAGACATAGAAAATCTGCCCGCCGCGATAACGCTCGCGCAGGATCGCCTCGCGGATGACCACGCCGTCGAACGGCAAGACGAAGGTGCGCACCGCCAAACGATCCACCGGCGGCGTGGCGATCACGCTCATCTCGCGCACGCCGGTCAGGGCCAGTTGCAAAGTGCGCGGAATCGGCGTTGCCGTCAGGGTCAGCACGTGGATGTCGGCGCGCAACTGCTTCAGGCGCTCCTTGTGGGCGACGCCGAAATGCTGTTCCTCGTCCACGATCAACAGACCGAGATTTTTGAACTCGATGGCCTTGGCCAACAGGGCATGGGTGCCGACGACGATATCGACGGTGCCTTCGGCCAGTTCCTTTTTGACCTGGGTGGCGGCCTTGCCGGTCACCATGCGCGACAATTGCGCGACCCGCACCGGCAGACCGTCGAACCGTTCGGCAAAGGTGCGGTAATGCTGACGCGCCAGCAGGGTGGTCGGCACTACCACCGCCACCTGTTTGCCTTCCAAGGCGGCGACAAAGGCGGCGCGCAATGCCACTTCGGTCTTGCCGAAACCGACATCGCCGCAGATCAGGCGGTCCATCGGCTTGCCCGAACCCAGATCGTCGATAATGTCGGAAATCGCCCGCAACTGGTCTTCGGTCTCGGCATAGGGGAAACGGTTGCAGAACTCGTCCCACAGCCCTTCCGCCGGAACAAGCGCGTCGGCGGTGCGCAACTGGCGCTGCGCGGCCACGGCGATC
>JASLCK010000383.1 GCA_030151865.1 Rhodospirillaceae bacterium
CGGGTCTTGGCGAAGCTTAAGCCCTTCAGGTGCATTTCCGCCATGGCCGGTCCCAGGGCGGCGCAGTGCTGGATGGAAATCCGGCGCGGCCACAGTCCTTGCAGGAAGGAAATGATGGCGGCGGGCCGTCCGCATAATTGCCGCAGATTGTTGCCGTCCTTGCCCGCCAGCGGGGTCGGGCAGGCCAGACCCTGGCGGGCCAGATGTTCCATCAAACCGATGAAGAACGGCAGATCGTCGGGGTTCACCCGCTTTTCGTACAGGGTCAGGATGAAAGGACCGGTGGTGGTATGCAGCAGGAAATTGCTGTTTTCCACCCCTTCGGCGATGCCCTTGCAGCTCACCACCTCGCCGATGTCGTATTCGGCGATAAAGGCTTCCAACTCTTCGTCGGAGACTTCGGTATAGACGGCCATCGCTTAATCCTCCAACAACTGGGGCGGCAGTTTAAAGGCGATGGTTTCCTGGGTCACGGCCACTTCCTCGATGGTCACGTCGAAATGGGCGCGACAGGCTTCGATCACTTCGTCCACCAGGATTTCCGGGGCCGATGCACCCGCTGAAACCCCCAGGCGGGAAATCCCCGCCAGCGCCTGCCAATCGATATCTGCGGCCCGCTGCACCAGAATGGCGCGGTCGCAGCCTGCCCGCGCCGCCACTTCGACCAATCGCTTGGAGTTGGAAGAATTGGGCGCGCCGATCACCAACACCGCCTCGCACTTGGGCGCAATGGCCTTGACGGCGTTTTGGCGGTTGGTGGTGGCATAGCAGATGTCTTCGCGGCGTGGTCCGTCGATCTGGGGGAAACGGCGCTTCAGCACGGCGACGATCTGGGCGGTGTCGTCCACCGACAAGGTGGTCTGGGTGATATAGGCCAGATGGTCGGTGCTGGCGGGGGCAACGCTTTCCGCCTGGGCGACGTTTTCCACCAGCAACACACGGCCTTCCGGCACCTGGCCCATGGTGCCGATCACTTCCGGATGTCCGGCATGGCCGATCATGATGATCTGGCGGTCGTCGTCGGCGTGGCGCATCGCTTCATTATGCACCTTGGTGACCAGGGGGCAGGTGGCGTCCAGATAGAACAAACCCCGCTGCTCGGCGGCGGCGGGCACCGATTTGGGCACGCCATGGGCGGAAAACACCACCGGACGGCCATCGGGCACTTCGTCCAGTTCATCGACGAAGATCGCGCCTTTGGCTTCCAGGCTTTGCACGACATAGCGGTTATGGACGATTTCGTGCCGGACATAGACCGGGCGTCCATATTTGCGCAACGTCTCTTCGACGATCTGAATGGCGCGGTCCACGCCTGCGCAAAAGCCGCGCGGGCTGGCCAGGAAAATGGTCAAGGGCAGTTTTGTCATGGGTCCCGTCTGGACACAAAGGGTCCGCTTCGGCGAAGGGTGGCTTGTGCGCCGCCCCACGGTTCTCTAAAGTCGCCAGCAATAGCAGAAACCGATCTTGGGCAAAAGGTTCACCATGAGCAATTCCGACAGCGCATCGCCGCCGCGCCGCAGCGGCCCCCATCCGGTGGAGATGCAGGCGGGGGAAAAATATTTCTGGTGTGCCTGCGGCAAGACCGGGCGCGAACCGTTTTGCGACGGGGCCCACAAGGGCAGCGGCATGAAACCGCTGATCTATCAGGCCGACGAAACCAAGACGGCGCATTTCTGCGGTTGCGGCAAAACCGCGACACAACCTTTCTGTGACGGCAGCCATGGGCGTTCCTAAAATGAAAACCGCCATCCGTTTGATGTCTTTGGCCCTGGTGGCCGCCGCTTTGTCGGGATGTTCGTCCTGGTTCGAAAAGAAGCAGGAACAGCCGCCGTGCCCGCGCGTGTCGATCCTAAGCGATGCGTCGCGCGTCACCCATTTCCGTCCCGGCCCTGGCCGTGACCTGACCGACGTGGTGTTGCAGGCCGAATTCGGCAATTACAGCGGCAGCTGCTATTACGACTTCAAGACCGAAACCATGAGCCTGAAGATGCAGGTCGGCATCGACGTGGCGCGCGGTCCGGCGGCTGAAGGGCGCAAGGACAAGCTGTCCTATTTCATCGCCATTCCGGCCTTCTATCCGAAGCCGGAAGCCAAGATCGTCATGCCGGTCGAAGTGGAATTCCCCGCCAACACCGACAAGGTCCGCTATACCGACAACGAGTTGGAAGTGACCATGCCGATCAAGAAGCTGCGCGATCTGGCCCAGTACGAAGTGTTCCTGGGCTTCCAGATGGAACCGGCGGAAATCGAGTACAACCGCTCGCAGCGCCAGCGTTAAGGAGTGAATGTGGCCGCGTTCAATTCTCTGGAAATTTGCGCCGGTGCGGGTGGTCAGGCTTTGGGGCTGGAACAGGCCGGCTTTGACCATGCGGCTCTGGTCGAGATTGAACCGGCGGCATGCTCTACCCTGAGCTTGAACAGGCCCGCTTGGTCGGTTTGCCTTGGCGATGTCCGGAATTTTGACGGGCGGGCTTTTTCCGGCATCGATCTGTTGGCCGGCGGTGTGCCGTGCCCGCCTTTTTCCAAGGCGGGCAAGCAGCTTGGCGCCGATGACGAGCGTGATCTGTTTCCCGAGGCGTTGCGGCTGGTTGCCGAATGCCGTCCCAAAGCCGTGATGCTGGAAAATGTGCGCGGCCTGTTGGATGCGGTTTTTGAAGATTATCGAGACAAGGTGCAAAAGCAGCTATCCAAGCTGGGCTATACCCCAGGCTGGAAGCTGCTGAATGCATCGGATTTCGGCGTTTCTCAATTGCGGCCACGGGTGGTCTTCGTCGGGATTCGCAAGGATATGGCCGAGCATTTTTCGTGGCCTGCGCCACTGGCGGTTCCCCCCCCATCGGTTGGTGATTTGCTGGTCGATCTGATGGCGGCCAACGGCTGGCGTGGGGCGGAAAAGTGGCGCTTGCAGGCTGACGCCATCGCCCCGACCCTGGTTGGCGGATCGAAAAAGCATGGCGGTCCGGATCTGGGGCCGACACGGGCAAAACGGGCTTGGGCCGCTTTAGGGGTGGACGGTATGGGGCTATGGGACGAAGCTCCCGGGCCGGATTTTGTCGGCATGCCGCGGTTGACCCCGCGCATGGCGGCCCGCATCCAGGGGTTTCCGGATGCTTGGCAGTTCCATGGCCGTAAAACGGCGGCATATCGTCAGATCGGCAATGCCTTTCCCCCTCCGGTTGCCCGGGCGGTTGCCAAGCAGATTGCCGCCGCCTTGTCTGTGCGGCGCATCTTCAGCGTGGCGTGAACCCAGATGTCGGCATTGTTTAAAGCGGCCCGCCAAGCATTCCATTCAGCCTTGCTGAAGGAAACCTTGACCACCAATGCCAAGGGGGTGGTCAGCAATGCCGACAGCAGCAGCCGAAGCAGCATCGCCATCGCCAAGGGAATTGCCGATCTGCTGCAAGCAGAAGTGCAGGCCGAGCGGATTGCCGGGCAGACATCGGGAAATCAGTTCGAAAGTGCGTGCTCGGATTTTGTGCGTTCAACGTTTCTGAAACTGGGACATTTGCGGCCCGGCCAATGGGATGTGCATCAGGTTGGCGGCCGCAACCGTCTGGAAATTGCCCGCTACGAACAATACGCTCATTTGATCGCCCTTGACCGCGCCGCCAGCAGCGACCCCCAATTGGCGGCGGCGCTGGGCAGCGACTACACGATTACCCCGGATATCGTGGTTGCGCGGGCTCCTGAAAGCGATGACGTGATCAATCAGCCGGGCAAATTGGTTGATGCTGATGTGGCGCGCTATACCAGTTTGCGTTTGGGCTGCAATCTGCTGCCGATCTTGCACGCCAGCATTTCCTGCAAATGGACGATCCGCAGCGATCGGGCGCAAAATGCCCGGTCCGAGGCGTTGAATTTGATCCGGAACCGTAAGGGGCATCTGCCGCATATCGTCGTCGTGACGGCCGAACCGCTGCCCAGCCGTCTGGCATCCATTGCCTTGGGGACCGGAGACATCGATTGCGTCTACCATTTCGCATTGCATGAATTGCAGCAGACCGTCCAGACCCTGGGGATGGAGGATGCGGCAGAGATGCTGGAGATTATGGTTAACGGCAATCGTTTGCGCGATATCAGTGATTTGCCGCTTGATCTAGCGGTGTGACAACCATAAGACGTTGTTTTCCTGTATTTTAGGATAAGGGCCATCGCGGCGATTGACCTTCGTCACGGCCTGAGTAAACTGTCGCTCACATACAGACGATCCCCGTGGGAGAGCGCAGGGCTGTTTTTCAGCTCCGCCGCCGAAGGAGCAACCGCCCCTGGAAACTCTCAGGCCAACGGACCGCGGGGGGATGATTCTCTGGAAAGCAGGTGCCGCCTGACCGGCGCACCTCACCGAAGATGAAAGCCGGATTGTTGATCGATCCGGCGAATCTTTCAGGTCCAAAGACAGAGGGGGGCAGGCCGTCGCCAATTTCGGGGACGGGTGTCTGCACCAGGGAGTCTGTTCGCCGTGACCCAATCGTCCGATCTCCTCCGTACGCCGCTTTACGATCTCCATGTTGAATTGGGGGCCAAGATGGTTCCCTTCGCCGGTTATGACATGCCGGTGCAATATCCCGCCGGTGTGCTGGCCGAGCATAACCATACCCGCACCGCCGCTGGGCTGTTCGATGTGTCTCACATGGGCCAGGCGGTGATTCGGGGCGATGGCCGCGTCGCCGGGCTGGAATGTCTGGTGCCGGGCGACATCGCCGCGCTGGGCGAAGGCCGCATCCGCTATACCCTGTTCACCAACGATCAGGGCGGCATTCTCGACGACCTGATGGTGACCAATGCCGGGGATCATCTGTTCCTGGTGGTCAATGCCGCTTGCAAGACCCAGGACATCGCCCATCTGAAGGCCGGTCTGGCAGGCAAGGCCGAAGTGGTGGAACTGACCGACCGTTCCCTGCTGGCCCTGCAAGGACCGAAAGCTGCCGATGCCCTGGCCCGTCTGGCTCCGGCTGCCGCCGACATGGCGTTCATGAGCTTCAAGGTCCTGGAGGTGGCTGGCATTGCCTGCTTCGTCACCCGCTCGGGTTATACCGGCGAGGATGGTTATGAAATCTCGGTCCCCAATGACCGGGCGGAAGAACTGGCCCGCGCCCTGCTGGCCCAGCCGGAAGTCGCCCCCATCGGTCTGGGCGCTCGCGATTCCTTGCGTCTGGAAGCGGGCCTGTGCCTGTACGGGGCCGACATCGACACCACCACCACCCCGGTGGAAGCGGCTTTGATGTGGACCATTTCCAAGCGTCGCCGGACCGAAGGCGGTTTTCCGGGTGCTGTGGTGGTGCAACGGCAACTGGCCGAAGGTGTTACCCGCAAGCGCGTCGGCATCAAGCCGTTGGATAAGGCCCCGGCCCGCGCCCATACGGTGATCACCGCTCCCGACGGCACCCCTATTGGTGAAGTCACCAGCGGCGGTTTCGGCCCCAGTGTCGGCGGCCCGGTCGCCATGGGCTATGTCGCCACCGAATTTTCCAAGCCCGGCAGCACCGTCATGTTGATGGTGCGCGGCACCCCGCGCGAAGCCCGCGTGGTGGAAATGCCCTTCGCCCCCCATCGTTATTTCAAGGCCTAAGGCCGCTTTCGTTAAGGAACCCGGATCATGACCCTTTATTACACCAGCGAACATGAATGGATTTCGGTCGAGGGCGATGTCGGCACCGTCGGCATTACCGATTATGCCCAGCATGCCTTGGGCGATGTGGTGTTCGTCGAAGTTCCCGAAGCGGGCCGCGTGATTGCCAAGGGCGGTGAAGCCGCCGTGGTGGAATCGGTCAAGGCGGCCTCGGAGGTCTATTCCCCCGTCGGGGGCGAAGTGATCGAAGGCAATCAGGCTTTGGCCGATCAGCCTGCCCTGGTCAACGAATCACCGGAAGATGCCGCCTGGTTCTTCAAGATCCGCCTGTCCAACACCGCCGATCTGGGCGGGCTGATGGACCGTGCTGCCTATGACGCCTTCCTGGCGGGGCTGGAGTAAGTTTCCATGCGCTATCTGCCCCTGACCGACGCCGACAGGCGGGCGATGTTGGACGCCATCGGCGCGCCCGACATCGACGCTCTGTTTTGCGACGTGCCGCCGTCCGCCCGCCGCGATGCGCCGGTTGATCTGCCCTTCACCGCCAGCGAAATGGAGGTCGAGCGCCGCCTGACCGCCCTGGCGCAAAAGAACCTGTCGGCGGGATCGGCCCCGTTCTTCATCGGGGCCGGCAATTACCGCCATCATGTTCCGGCCACGGTGGATGCGATGATCCAGCGCGGCGAGTTCCTGACGTCCTACACGCCTTATCAGCCGGAAGTCAGTCAGGGCACGCTGCAATATCTGTTCGAGTTCCAGACCCAGGTGGCCTTGCTGACCGGCATGGATGTGGCCAACGCGTCGATGTATGACGCCGCCACCGCCACGGCGGAAGCCGCCGCCATGGCGTGCCGCATCACCAAGCGCAAGAAGATCATCCTGTCGGGCAGTCTGCATCCTCAGTATGCCGAAGTTACTCGCACCACCTTGCAATACACCGACATGCAGGTGGAGTGTCTGGACCCCGATCCCATCGGGGTCGAAGATCTGATTGGGCGCGTCAACGGTTCAACCGCCTGCGTGGTGGTGCAGAACCCCAGCTTCTTCGGTCGGTTGAACGACCTGAAGGCCCTGGCCGACGAATGCCACGCCGAAGGCGCGTTGCTGGTGGTGGTGGTGGCCGAGCCGGTGTCGCTGGGTCTGGTGGCCTCGCCCGGTGAGATGGGGGCCGATATCGTGGTGGCCGAAGGTCAAGCCATCGGCAATGGTCTGAATTTCGGTGGTCCCGGTCTGGGACTGTTTGCCACCCGCGACAAGTATCTGCGTCAGATGCCGGGCCGTCTGGTGGGCCAGACCACCGACAGCGACGGGCGCCGTGGCTGGGTCTTGACCCTGTCCACCCGCGAACAGCATATCCGCCGCGAAAAGGCCACCAGCAACATCTGCACCAATTCCGGTCTGTGCGCGCTGGCCTTTACCATCCATCTGTCGCTGCTGGGCGAGGACGGGCTGACCAAGCTGGCCCGCGTCAACCACGCCAACGCCGTACTGCTGGCGCAAAAGCTGTCGAAGCTGAAGGGCGTCAAAGTTCTGCCCCAGGCGTTCTTCAACGAATTCGCCGTCACCCTGCCCAAGTCGGCGGCGGATGTGGTGGATGCGTTGGCGGCCAAGGGTATCCTGGGCGGGGTTCCCGCTTCGCGCTTCTATCCCAGCTATCCCGAACTGGCCGAGGTGTTGATCCTGACTGCCACCGAAACCAACACCGAGGCCGACATGGACGCCCTGGTCAACGCCCTGGCGGAGGTTCTGTGATGACCGAGACGATTAGCGGCAACCGTGGTCTGGTGATCGAAGAACCCTTGATCTTCGAACAGGACACCCCCGGCCTGTCGGGTGTCGATCTGCCCGACGCCCCCGATGTGGATTTCCGCCTGGACGGTTTGGAACGCAAAGGCCCCATCGGCCTGCCCGGTCTGGCCGAGCCGACCGTGGTGCGCCATTACACCCGCTTGTCGCAGAAGAACTGCGGCATCGATACGGTGTTCTATCCGCTGGGGTCGTGCACCATGAAGCACAATCCCCGCCTGAACGAAAAGATGGCGCGTCTGCCCGGTCTGTCCGACATCCATCCGTTCCAGCCGGAAAGCACCGTGCAGGGCGCGTTGGAACTGATCGACACGGCGGCCCATTGGCTGAAGACCCTGACCGGCATGCCCGCCATCGCCATGAGCCCGGCGGCGGGCGCGCATGGCGAGTTCTGTGGGTTGATGACCATTCGCGCCGCCCTGGATGACCGGGGCGAAAAGCGCACCCGCATGCTGGTGCCGGAATCGGCGCACGGCACCAATCCGGCCAGCGCGGCGGCCTGCGGTTTTACCGTCGATCCCATTCCGGCCACCAGCCGGGGCCGGGTTGATCTGGCCGCCTTGAAGGCCAAGTTGGGGGGTGATGTGGCCGGCATTATGCTGACCAATCCCAACACCTGCGGCCTGTTCGAGGATGAAGTGCAGGAAATCGCCGCCGCCATTCACGGCGCGGGCGGTTACTTCTATTGCGACGGGGCCAATTACAACGCCATCGTCGGGCGCGTGCGGGTTGCCGATCTGGGCGTGGACTGCATGCA
>JASLCK010000087.1 GCA_030151865.1 Rhodospirillaceae bacterium
AAATGCTGCCCCGAGAGGCCGCTAACTTCAAGAAATCGAAAGATAGTGGGGGTTATGAGGCATCCCCGAGGGGCAGCGCGACATGGAAGCGCGTACCCTGATCGACCACCGAATCCAGCCAGATGCGCCCCTTGTGGTGATCGACGATCTTTTTGCAGACCGCCAGCCCGATGCCCGTGCCCTCATATTCCTGCCGACCATGCAGGCGTTGGAAAATGCCGAAGATGCGTTCAAAGAATTCTTCCTTGATGCCGATACCGTTGTCTTCGACAGTGATCAGTGCCTGCCCATCCTTGGCTTCAATGCCGACACGCACATGGGGCGGCCGATCATTGGGGCAGTATTTCAAGGCATTGCTTATCAGGTTTTGGAACAGGCGCATCAATTCGCTGCGTTCCCCCTGAAGGACCAGATCGGTCGGGGCGATATCGATACTTCCCCGGCGCTCCTGCAGTTCGACCGACAGATTGCCTGCAGCTTCGGCCAGGACATCGGCCAGCGCCAGCGGCGTCATGGGGTTGCTCTTGCGGCCAATGCGCGAATATTCCAGCAGATCGACGATCAGGCGGTCCATCCGTTCCGCCCCCGACCGGGCAAAGGCGATGAAGGTACGTCCGTCATCGTCCAGCTTGTCGGAATATTCCCGTTCCAGCAGGGTCACATAACTGGCGACCTGACGCAGGGGCTGGCGCAGATCGTGGGATGCCACGTAGGCGAACTGTTCCAACTCGCCGTTGGATCGGGCCAGATCATGGGCCTGTTCTTCCAATTGGCGGTGGGCGGCAGCCAGACGTTCCCCGGCTTCCTTGCGGTCGGTGATGTCGTCGGCGGCCCAGACAATGCCCAGGCTGGGGTCGTCGGTTTTGACCATGCGCGCTTCCAGCCGGACCCAGATCGGGCGGCCGCTGGCATGCTGCATCAAGACATCGTCTTCGAAGGTTTCGCCCTGCATGATGCGGGGATAGGCGCGCAGACCCAAATCCTCGTAATAGCCGCTGTCGCCGTACAGAACTTTGGCAGATTGGCCGATCAATTGTTCTTGGGACAGGCCGAAAATCTGACAAAAGGCTTTGTTGCTTTGCAAGGCGAGGCGGTCTTGGGAAAAGATGGCGATGCCGACCGGGGTGTTATCCAAGATGGCTTCGATACGGGCGCTGGCGGCCATCAGTTTGTCGGCATCCTGGCGCAGTCGGGAAATATCTTGGATGGTGCCGTCGATGGCGCCGTCCTGCCCGGCTTCGATGGCGGGACGGGCGGTCAGGCGCAGGGTTCGGTGGGGCTTTCCGGCAACAGCGCGCAGAGCGCACTCCTCGTCCAGCGGCTGGCCTTGGCCGGTCAGGGCCTGGATTGCCAGCCCCAGACGTTTGCGGTCCTGGAACGCGATGGCGTTCAGCAGGGCGTCCAGCGATGGCGTGGTTTGCGCAGGCAGGTCCAGCAGTTCCGACGTCTTATCGGTCCACAGCATGGAGCGTCCATCCGCCGCCAGCCGCCAACTGCCGACACCTGCAACGCTTTCGGCGTTGCGCAGCAAGGCCCGGCCCCGTCGGTCCACCCGGACATAGGCCTCCTTCAGCCGTTCCGCCATAGTTTGGATGGCGGCGGACAGTTGAGTGATCTCGTCATTGACGCCGCGATTGTCGGTGGCGGGAAAGCTGGCCCCGCTATTCAAATCAAAGGCGGCGGCGGCATCCGACAATTTGCGCAAGGGCCGCACGATGTGGCCGGAAAAGACCGCGCTGGCGATCACCGCCAGCAGCACCACGGCCACGCCGCACAGCAAAAACATCACCGTCAGCCGCTGCAACGGCTCATCCACCAAAGCAGGCGAGGGCAGCGCCAGGATGCGCATGGACAGGCTGTTCAGGGGCGCTTGCAGTCGCAAGGGGATCTGTTGCAGCCGGGTATCGACCCCGATGCTTTCCTCGCCATCGCCCAGCTTCCAGGTGGTGGGCTGACCGCCAAAGGTCACGTAATCGTCAATGCCGGTCTGATGGCCCGATCCGGCAGCGCGGGCCAACTCGATCAAGCCGATCTGCATGACCAGCGCCCCACCCGAATAATTGGGGGCGGGGAGTTGCACCGGGCTGGCCAAGGTCACCACCCAATTGCCTTGTTGGGTCTGATCAATGCGGCTGGCCGCTTTGCCTTCGATGATGACGTCGTGCAGCCAGCGGCGGCTGTCGGGATCAATGGATTGCGGACCGACATGGGCCAGAGGACGGAGAGAGAAATCCACCAAGGTGAGCGAACTGTTGAGCCCGTTCCATCCCACCATCTGCCGCAGATTGGGCACCAGATAGGAATCCAGCCCGGCAATGTCGGCCAGGGCATTGCTGGTCAGGGGATTTTCCGCCAACTCGTTCAGATTACGGACGGTTTCATCCAGCAAATGAGTCACGCGGTTGGCGGCGTCGGTGGCGTCCGAGGTAACGGCCATTTCCACCGAACTTCTGATTTGTCCGCGGATCAGCAGATAAGAGCCCAGACCGGCCAAAAAGGTGGCCATCACGGCAATGCTGGCCGCGATAAAGGCGATGCGAAAGGTCAGGCTGGCGTGGGATTTGGTCATGGGCGGGGCACAATCCCGACACAGGCCAAGCAGCAGTCAGCGCAACGGCGGTCACAGCCGGTCATGCGGATGATCCCCTCGCTCTCCCCAAAAGCCGTCGGCCCGACCGGCGGCAGGCTGATCGGTTGAAAACCGATCTAACCTTTAGTTTATGGATAAGCGGTGGAGATCGCAACCACCCTTTCCCGTCCTTGGTCGCCCAAAATGGCGGCAGGGCAAGAAAAAAGGCCCGCGATCCTGCGCGGGCCTTTCGGATGTCGGGTCAGTGCCGCACGGTCTGCGCGGGGGCGCCGTGCCATTCGCTGCTGGGGGGGATTTCTTCCCCCTTCATGATGATCGACAAACCGCCGATGCGGGCGAAATCGCCGACATGGGTGTCGTACAGCACGGTGGCGTTGGTGCCCAGGCTGACGCCCTTGCCAACGGTAACGCGGCCCACCTTCATCACACGGTCTTCGTACAGGTGGGTTTGCAGTGCAGAGACCGCATTGATGGACGAGAAATCCCCCACCTTGACGCAGTCGAATTCGGTGATGTCGGTGGTATCCATGAACACCCCCTTGCCGAATTTGCAGCCGAACAGACGCAAGACCCAAGGCAGCATCGGGGTGCCGCGCAGATGATCCAGCAAAACCTTGCCCGCCATGCCCCAATACATCACGGCGACGGCTTCGGTACGCAGCGCCCACCACGACCACATCGGGCGCGCGGTTGGCTTGTACGCCCCCATCATCAGCCATTTGACGCCGATGGCGGCACCCACCAGAGCCAGGGAAATGGCGACGCTGCAGGCGATGAACAGCGGAATGACGGTGGCATAGTCGCGGTCGATGATGGATTGCGCCAGCACTTCGATGGCGATGGTGCCAAAGGTGATGAACAGCATGGTCGGCATCGACAGGCTGAAGGCTTCGAACACCGCACGGCCCAGACGGCGCAGGCGGGTCGGCTCATAAGTCCAGTTGGCCGCCACATCGTCAAAGCGCTGGCGCACCGGCAGCTTGATGGGCGGCGAGCCGAACCAAGTCTGATCGGTGCCCATCTGATCGTTGGCGGGGGGGCGCGACTTGATGCCGATCAGGGTGCCTTCAGGGATGTCACAGCCCGCCGGGACCACGGCATCGTTGCCGACGAAAACGCGGGTGCCGGTGCGGACCTGTTCCAGGTCCATCCAACCGCGGCGGATGTTTTCCTCGCCCAGCACTACTTCGTCGGCGATGAAGCATTTCGCGCCGATCTCGGTCAGGTCATAGCGGCCCGCCAGATTGGTGGAAATTTCGGCATCCTTGCCGATCTTAGCCCCCATCAGACGGTACCAGGCCCGCATATAGACGGTGGCATACAGCGACGACAGGCTTTCCAGGGTCAGTTCGGTGGCCAGTGCGACGATCCATTTGCGGACGTAAAAACCGCTGAACATGGAATAGCGCCCGGCCTTGACCACCGGCAGCACGGTCCAGCGCACCAGGGCGATCAACAGCACGGTGACGGCAATGGCCACCATGGCGGTCGGCCAGGACACGATGGGCAGGAACCACAGATAGCTGACGCCCGGCATCAACGTGTTGGCCAGATCGTTCAGATTGTCGAACAGATGGAAGGCGGGCAGCAAGGGGATCAGGGTGATGGGCGGCAGCAACAGCAGCATCACCGCATAAAGCGTGCAAATGAAGACCCGCCGTCCGGGCGAGGCATCGGCATGGGGCGGCAGGGCGTCGTGCTTGACCATGCCGGTCTTGCGGGCGGGCGAGCCTTCCCAATATTCCCACGCCCCTACGGTCACGCCGTCGGGCAGGGCGGTCAGATCGGACATTTCCGCCCCTTCGCCGATCACGCAGTTGTGACCGATGACGCAGGACGTGCCGATATAGGCGTCCGGGCCGATCTCGATGGTGCCGATCACCAGTTCGTTGCCGACCACTTCGGCATTGGCCAACTGCATCTTGCCGCCTAGGGCGGCGCCATCGCCGATGCTGATCAGATCGACGGCCCCGGCTTCCAGATCGCCGATCACGGCGTCGCGGCCCACCTTGGCCCCCAACACGCGCATCAGGAAGCTGAGCAGCGGGCTGGCTTGGAACCACTTGAAATGCAGCAGGCTGACAAAGCGTTGCGACAGCCACCAGCGGAAGTAATAAACGCCCCACAGCGGATAGCGGCCCGGCTTGGTGCGGCCGATGACCAGCCATTTGCCCGCGACAGCGATGATCGCCGAACCGATGTTGATGACCGAATAGACGGCCATCAAAGCCAGGGTTTCACTGATGAAGTTATGATCGTCGCCCGAGAACAGCTGATAGGCCACGAACACCCCCAGCCAGGGGGCGGTGGCCAGGGCCAGGATGATCGGCAACACAGCGGCCTGAGCCAGACCGCACAGGAAGCGGCGCAGCAGCGGCGGCGGGTCAAAGCTGAGATCGCGGGCAACCATGCCGGTATCGGCGTCCAGCTTGGCCGACATGGCACGCAGGCTACGCAGGCTATAGACGTCCTGCAAGGTCAGACCCGCCAGGGTCGGGGTTTCGCGCACTGCCGAGACGAAGCGCGCCGCCAGCAGCGAGTGACCGCCCAGATCGGTGAAAAAGTCGGCTTCCAGCGGCAGGGCCTGACCGGCCAGAACCCGCTTGGCCGCCGCCAGCAGGGCGGCTTCGGTCGGGGTCTGGGGTTCTTCCTGCACGACGGCTTCGAAATCGGTCAGCGGGCGGACCCTGAGCGCCTTGCGGTCCACCTTGCCCGAGGTCAGGCGCGGCAAATCGGCGACGATTTCAAAGTGGTTGGGCACCATATAGCAAGGCAGTTGCGCCCGCAGCGCTTCGCGCAGTTCCTGCTTGCTGAGATCGGCCCCCGGTTGCGGCAGCAGGAAGGCGACCAGACGGTCGGCCCCATCCTCGCTTTGCATCACCACGGCGGCTTGCGATACGCCCGGGCAATTGGTCAGGCGGGTTTCGATTTCCCCCAGCTCGACGCGGAAACCGCGGATCTTGACCTGATCATCGATGCGGCCGTGGAAGACGATGTTGTTGTCGGCGTCCAGGCTGACGGCATCGCCCGAGCGATAGAGGATCGGGTCGGCACCGTCGGGGCGGAAGGGGTTCTTGATGAACTTTTCCGCCGTCAGTTCCGGGCGGTTCAGATAGCCGCCCGCGATGCTGGGGCCGCCGATCAGCAGTTCGCCTTCCACATTGGGGCCGACCAGTTGCAACTGGTCATCCACCACATAGCAGGTGTAGTTGGGGATCGGCTTGCCGATGGTGACGGGTTGGCCGGGCTGAATTTCGATGGCGGTGGCCACCACGGTGGATTCGGTCGGGCCATAGCTGTTGAACAGCTTGCGCCCCGGACGGCACCAGCGCGCGGCAATGGCGGGCGGGCAGGCTTCGCCCCCCAGGATGATGGTCTTCAGGGTCGGAACATCGGTGGGCAGCATGGCCAGCAGGGTCGGCACCGTATCGATGACGGTGACACCGGCCTGGGCCAGCACGTCGGCCAGACGGTCAGTTTCCTGCAACACCTGACGGCTGGCGATCCACAGGGTGGCGCCGACCATGTAGGGAACGAAGATTTCTTCCAGCGACAGGTCAAAGGCCACCGAAGCGCCCTGGAACATCACATCGTCGGCACCGACCTGATAGAGGGTGTTGCACGACCGCAGGAAGTGGCAAATGTTGCGGTGGCTGATGACGATGCCCTTGGGCTTGCCAGTCGAGCCCGAGGTATAAATGGCATAGGCCGGATCGGCCGAGGTCAGGCCCTGAGCGCGCAGGTCGGGGGCGCTGGCGTCGGCGCATTCAACCAGTTCGGCGAACGGCAGGTGCGGGGCGGGCAGGCGCCCAGCTTTTTCCGACGAAAATTCGTCCAGCACGATGGCCTTGGCGGCGCAGTCGGTCAGGCAGTCGGCGACACGTTCGGCCGGGACATCGGCGTCGAAGGGGATATAGGCAGCGCCCGCTTTCAGGATGCCCAGCAGGGCAACATGCAGGTTCAGCGATCGGGCCATCCACAGCCCGACGAAGTCGCCGCGCCCGATGCCCTTGGCCTTCAAGGCGTTGGCGACGCGGTTGGCGCGCTGTTCCATCTCGCCATAGCTGGCGGACTGTCCGCCAAAAATGGCGGCGGTGCGTTCGGGAGTGGCGGCGGCGGTGGCGGCGAAAATCTCGGCCAGCAGTTCGTCACGGATGAGAGAAGGGGACTCGGCGCCTGCCACAAAGCCGGGGAGAGTCGACGCGCTGATTTGGTTCATGTCATTCCATGTCGCCGACCAATCCCACCGGACATAAGGGACGCAATGCGGCTGATGACGTTGGTTCCGAACTGGGGCTATCCAGCCTTCCTGGCGTGTCACGACATCCAGGAATCCGATGATCAGGCGGATATCCTTAGATCCCGACGGCGCGCATGGCGAGAAAGACCTGGGGGCCCAGAGCCCTACGTCATATAGGTTACGCCGCCGTTTATAAAGTCCTCTTTTATGCCGCCAGGCACATATATGCCTTGCTTTGCAGGCCGGTCAGGCGATCCCAACCCCAAAGGTTGGGATCATGCTTAACCGTTGGTGCGTTGCCGCAGCAGCGGTGCCAACTGAACCGCCAGCATCGACAGCATAATGGCAAGACATCCGGCGATTTGCAGCGGAGTCAAGCGGTCGCCCAAAACAATTGCCCCGCCCAGGGCCGCAAACAGGGCTTCGCTGGACAAGATGATGGCGGCATCGGCCGCGCCGGTCCAGCGCTGGGTCACGCTTTGCAGGGTAAAGGCGATGCCCACCGACATGATGCCCATATAGGCGATGCCGAACCAGGCTTCCTGAAAGGCATCCAGGGTGACGGTTTCAAAGACCGGGGCCAGTACGGCGCTGATGGTGCCCGCGATGATGAATTGCGACACCGCCACCACCATCGGCGCTCCAGTGCGGGCCGACATGAAACCCACCAGAATGACATGGGCAGCCCAGAAGATGGTGGCGGCCAGCACCACCAGATCGCCCGGTGCGAAGTTGAGATCGCCGCCGCCGCTGAGCAGATAGGTGCCGAATGCGCTTAAGGCAGCGGCGGGCCAGACCACCGGGTGGGGCAGAACACGCTGCACGGCCAGGGCCAGAATCGGCACCATCGGCACATAAAGGCAGGTGATAAATCCGGCATTGGTCACGGATGTTTCCACCGTGCCCGCCTGTTGCAGCACCGCGCCTGCGCACAGCACGCAGCCGGTCAGCAGCATGTAAAGCCAATCCTGACGCGAAAAGGTTCGCTTTTCCCGCACCAGCTTGCGCCATTCCAGCAAAGCCAGCGGCATGATGGCGACCCCACCCAGCAGAAAGCGCGAGGCGGTGAAAGTGATGGCCGGGATATGCGCCCCCGCCAGTTTCTGGACGACGAAGGACGATCCCCAGATGGCGGCGGTGACGATCAGCAGAAGATTGGCTTGAAAACGCGTCATGATGTCTTAGCTAGTGGCGCTGTTTTTGACACGAATCAAGGGGCGCATATGCGCCATCGAAAAATAAGCGGCGCATAAAGAGCCCGTTAGGAAAGGTTAAGGCATTATCCCAGCAGGATTCTATGGCTCTCCAGCAGGCCGGTCATCTGGTCGGGGGAAACGGCGCGGCCGATCAGCCAGCCCTGGATTTCATCGCATCCGGCGGCGCGCAGAACCTCCACCTGATGTTCGCGTTCCACTCCTTCGGCCACCGCCTTCATGCCGAGGGCATGAGCCAGACGGATGATGGCCCCGACGATGTCCTTTTCCTGGAAGGCTTGACCCAGGCCATCGACAAAGCTGCGGTCAATCTTCAGGGCGTCGATGGGCAGATGGCGTAAGGCCATCAGGCTGGACTGACGCGCCCCGAAATCATCGATGGCGATTCTAACCCCGGCGGTGTGCAGCCGTTCCAGGGCGCGGCCCACCTCGGTCGGGTGATCGATGATCGCGCTCTCGGTCAGTTCCACTTCCAGCATATGAGCGGGCAGTTGGGTTTCGGCCAGGATTTCGTTGACGGTCTGGGCCAGATCGTCTTTCAAAAATTGGCGCGGCGACAGGTTGACGGCGACCCGCACAGGCGGCAGTCCCTGGTCGATCCAGCGCTTGTTTTGGCGGCAGGCGGTGCGCAGGACCCATTTTCCCAGATCGGGCATCAGCCCCATCCGCTCGGCCAGGGGAATGAATTCCACCGGCGGCACCATCCCCAGTTCGGGGTGGGACCAGCGCACCAGGGCTTCGGTGCCGCAGACTTTGCCGGTGGTCATATCTACCTTGACCTGATAGGCCAGGGTCATCTCGTCCTTTTCCACCGCTTCGCGCAGGCGGGCCTCGGTGGACAGGCGGGCGGCGGACCGGGCATTCATCGCCGCAGAATGCAGTTGGAAATTATTGCGTCCGGTTTCCTTGGCTTGATAGAGCGCCATGTCGGCGCATTTCAGCAGGCGGTCGGTATCTTGGGCGTCTTCCGGACAGAGTGCGATACCGACGCTGGTGGTCACATGCAGTTCGCGGTCAGCCAGCAGCATGGGCGCGGTGACCGCGTCGATCAGGCGTTTGGCCAGCCGCACGGCGTCGGCGGGATCATCCAGTTCGGGCAGCAGCACGACGAATTCGTCGCCGCCCAGACGGGCTACGGTGTCGCCTTCGCGCAGGGTGCCTTGCAGCCGTTTGGCGACCTCGACCAGCACCGCATCGCCGACATCGTGGCCCAAGGTGTCGTTGATGCGCTTGAACAAATCCAGATCCAGAAACATTACCGCCAGCAGCTTGCTATGGCGTTGCGCGGCGGCCAGGGCCAGGGTGACGCGGTCGGTAAACAGACGGCGGTTGGGCAGGCTGGTCAGCGGATCGAAATAAGCCAGGGCGCGAACCCGTTCCTCGTCCTTCTTGCGTTCGGTGATGTCGCTGAAAATGGCGGCGAACTTGGTGATATGCCCATCGCTGGCGCGGATCGAATTGATGGTCTGCCAGGCGGCGAAGACTTGGCCGTCCTTGCGGCGGTTCCAGATTTCGCCCTGCCAGTGCCCGCCTTGCAGCAATTCGCCCCACAGCCCTTCGTAAAAGGTGGCGTCATGGCGGCCAGACTGCAAAAGCCGGGGGTTTTGTCCCATCACTTCCTCGGCCTCGTACCCGGTCAGATGGGTAAAGGCGGGATTGACGTATTCGATCAGGCCTTGTTCATCGACGATCATCACCCCGTCCAGGGCGGCTTCGATCACCTGACGGGCCAGATGCAGGTCTTTGCGGGACCGGATCAGAGCCTCGTCTCGTTCCCGCAGGGCGGAATTCAGTTGCGCCACATATTCGTATTGCAGCACCGACAGGATATCGGAAAAAGACAACAGGCCGCAGAAATCACCCCGTTCGTCGCGCACGGCAAGATGCCGGAAACCATGCTGGCCAAACATGTTGCGAGCTGCCAGCAAAGTGGAGTTGGGATGAACCGCCACCACCGGACGGCTGGCCACTTCGCCCGCCGAACAGCAGCGCCGCTCAGCGATGATCCGCACGATGTCGCGTTCGGTCAGAATCCCCGCTTCGGCCCAGTCGGGGCTGGTGACGATCACCGCCTCGCCGTTGCTTTCGCGGATGATGCGGGCGGCCTCGGTCATGGATGTGGCGGCGTTGATCACTTCCAGCGGGCGCGACAT
>JASLCK010000389.1 GCA_030151865.1 Rhodospirillaceae bacterium
GGAGTTCATCAGTTCCTGCAACAGGGTCTGGGTCTGGTTGGCGGCAGAAATCTTCGCTTCCAAAGTGCCGTACTGATCGAGCAGGAAGGTTGCGTAGGAATTGGCCTGATCCTGAATCCGGCTGGCCTGATCGGTCCAATCGCTGTCTTGAGTTTGCAGATTGGTAATCTGGGTCTGCACCGTGCCCGACGTGCCGTCGCCGACCTGTTTCGACACCTGATAAAGCTGATCGGCCAAACCTTGGGTGGCGGTGACGCTGATGCTCTGGCTGGTGCTGCCCGAGTAATAGAAGGTCAAGCCTTCATAGGCGCTGCCTTTGGCCCCGCTGATGGTCTTGCCCGAATAGGTGAAATTGATGGCCTTGCCCGCCGCGTCGGTGCCGGTCACGCCGGTAATGTTGCCGTCGCTGTCGGTGGCGACATTCATGGTAAAGCTGCCGGAATAGGTTGAAGAGCCGTGGCTGGACAGCGCCAGATCGCCGCTGCTGCTGGTGGCCTGATATTCGAACAGGCTTTGAACGGACGAATAATTGTTGGCCAGGGCGTTTTCCAGCTTGGTGCTGTCCACTTCCAACTCGTTGCTGGCGTTCAGGGTCAGGCCGATGGATGACAGGGACATGCCGCCGATCAGGCTGTTGATGGCGCTGTCAATCTGCAAGCTGGTGGAGCGCAGGGTGGAATCGCCGAACAGGGTCGCACTAGAGGACGCCGCGCCGGTGCTGCTGTCCACCGCCTGGTTGGTGTTCACAAAGCTGCGCCAGTTGTTATAGGCGGTCACAAAGCTTTCGATGGCGCTTTCCACCGTCGATGTGTCGTTGCCGATCTTCATGGTGATGGTGCTGCTGGGCGCGGCCTGGGTCAGGTGCATGGTTACCCCGTCCAGGATGTCGGAAATATCGTTGGTGTCGCGTTGGATGCCGGTCACCCCATCGACGTCGAGGATGGCGTTTTGCGCCGCCTGCAAGACGTTGGCGGCGGTCGATCCGTCGCTGCCGGTGATGCCCAGATCACTCAGCGCCGTGCCGCTGGTGGTGTTCATGGTGATGGCTTGGCCGGTGTCGGCCCCGGTCAGCAGCAGTTTGTATTGCGGATCCGACGACGAACTGGACACGGTGATGATCGATGCCGTCACACCGGTGGTGCTCGACTGGCCGTTGATGGTGCTGGCGATGTCGGACAGCGACATGCCCGAGGTAATGGAAATGCTGGCCGCCGTCTTGTTGGCCTCGCCAATGGTAAAGGTTCCCGACAGGCCAAGGGCGGTGCTTTTGCTGGTCTGGGTACTGCTGGCCGCCCGTTCCGCCATGGCCAGTTGCTTGACCACGATCTGATGGGTGCCGGTGGCGGTGCCCTGGGCGATGGTGGTCGACATGACGTTGGATGCGGTGGTCGAATCGCTGGCCGTCAGGCTCGCCGAGCGCAGATTGAAGGCGTTGGTGGTGGAATAGGTGGGGTTGCGCAGCGTGTCCGTGGCGGTTTGCAGATTTTGCAGCAGGGTCTGCATGCTTTGATACGCGGTGATCTTGGTCTTGTTGGCGGTGATCTTGGAATTGATGCTGTCGATGCGGTCCAGATAGGGCTGCACCTTGACGGTCACCGCTTCGGCATAGCTGAGGCCGGAACGGTCTACCGACGAACTGGTCTGACCGGTAGTCACCGACGCCGAAGACGTGCTGCTGCTGGTGGATGAAACGCTGGACATGGCCGCCCTCCCTTAGACCTCTGCCGCCTTCTCCGGCGCGGAAGGGGTGACCCGCGCCGGAAAAGACGAACGAAGCGCTTACGACTGCAACAGGCTGAGCAGTTCCTGCGGCATCTTGGCGGCCTGGGAAAGTGCCGCGATGCTGGCCTGACTTTTGACGTCGGCCGACGACAGCTTGGACTTTTCCGACGCGACGTCGGCATCCATCAAGGTGGACTGGGCCGAGCTGACATTTTCCGTGCTGGTGCTGATGCTTTGCGCACGGAAATTGAAGCGCGATTCCGCCGCACCGATCGAGGCACGGTCCTGGGTGATGGTCTGGATCGCCGAGGTCAGGGTGTCGATCAGGTTCAGGGCGGCGCTGGCGGTGGTCAGGCTGGTGCCGTTCAGGTTCAGGCCCGACAGGGTCACGGCGCTGATGGTCACGGTGATCATATCCGACGAGCTGGTGCCCACCAGGAAGTTGACGCCGCTGGCAAAGGTGCTGGTGCCGTCCAGCAGCGACTGGTTGGCATAACGGGTGCTGGAGGCCAGACCGGTGATTTCGTTCAAAAGCTGCTGATATTCCGTGTCGATATCGCCCGACCGCTGGGAATCGGTGACGTTGCCCGACGCCGCTTCAGTGGCCAGCGACTTCATGCGCTGCAGGATGTCACTGATGCTCGACAGACCGCCATCGGCGGTTTGCAGGATCGAGGTCGCCTGGGAGGCGTTGGTCGAAGCTTGGGTCAGAACGGTGGCGTCGGACTGCAACTGAGTGCCGATGGCCAAACCGGCGGCGTCATCGGACGCCTTGGTGATGCGCGAACCACTGGCCAGCTTCGACAGGGACGACGACTGGGCGGCAGTGTTGGTGTTCAGATAGCGCAGGGCGGTGTTGGCCGCGGTGTTGGTGGAAATCACAGGCATGGTGCATCTCCTGAGGAACGAGTTCTTGATCCTCTCTTTTGAGGACCGCAACGGGTCCCTTCTGGACCCATTCACTCGTTCAACGAGGCACCTGCGGATAATCAGGCGGAAAAAATGAACTCTCTTTACGCTTCGGCGAAATATTGGCGGACTTCGCCCTCGGACCGGCGCAAAAGCTCGCGTAGACGCTGGCGTCCTCGCTTGAGCAGCGACTCGACCGCCGCGACCGTGGTTTCCATGATGTCGGCCACTTCGGTATTGCTCAGGTCTTCATAATAGCTCAGCACCATGGCGGTGCGCTGCTGGGCGGGCAGGCGTTCCAGGGCGTCTTCCAGCCGCGCCCCGATCTGGCTGCGGTGAATCGCCGTTACGCTGTCCGCACTTTCATCGGCGGGTTCCGCCACATCCTCGATCCAGTCGGTGGTCGGGCGGCGTTGCAGATCGATGCAGCGGTTGACGATCACCCGATAAAGCCAGGTGCTGAACTGGGCGCGGCCGTTTTCCCAGGTATGGCGGTGCAGCCACACCTTGACCAGGGCGTCCTGGGCCACATCCTCGGCATCGGCGGCATTCTTCAGAATGCGCAATGCCAGGCCATAGGCCCGGTCGATGTGACGCTCAACCAAATGACGATAGGCCGACTGATCGTCACCCCGGATCAGATCCAGCAACACGTCATCGCCAAGATCGGATAACGGGGTGGGGGCCGCTTCTTTGGTTTCTCGTAGCATCATGTTCATGGCGTAGAGTCCGTTTTTCTCGCCGTCCGCCCGCACCCCGTGGCCGAACAAGCTTCCTCTTACCCTCTTATACGGGGCAGATTTTGTTTCCCGTCACTCTTTTTTAAACTTTTTTCAATATTCGCATGGGAAAAATTTGCCTATCGCTAGGCAAAATTTGCCGATTTCCCCCAGGCTCTGTTACAGGGCGTTACAGAGCGAAACAAAGACTGATCAGAAATTTATTTTTATTGGTCTATTCGAAAAAATCAACCAGTGATCTGGCGGAAATCTTGAAATGATATTGTCGCTTATTTTATATAAGTCCCGCATAAGAAGCGGCTGTCGGCAGACCCATATTTGCGCAGAACGGCCATCTCTCTCTTGCCCTTCCCGGTCAGGCAGGTAAAAATCGCCTACCGCCGTAACAAAAGCGCCAGTCGATGAACACCGAAAAATTGGGGGCCTGTCCTGAATGTGACGCGCTTTATCAGCGTCGTCCCATCAAGCGCGGCGAAACGGCCCTGTGCGCCCGCTGCGGGGCCAAGCTTTACAGCCTGTCGCGCCTGACGCCTGACCAGATGCTGGGTCTGGTGACCGGGGCTTTGCTGGTTTACCTGATCGCCAACGCCTATCCGATCGTCAATCTCAAGGTCCAGGGCTTGAGCAACAGCGCCACCTTGTTCGGCAGCATCATCGCCTTGTGGCGCGAAGGGCGCGAACCGATGGCAGTCTTGGTGTTCGCTACCACTCAGATGTTTCCCCTGTTCGACCTGATCGCCACCTTGTGTCTGCTGGGTGCGGCGGTGCATTACAAATCCGGCGGGCGGCCCCAATGGTTCGCCACGCTGCTGCGCTTCGTGCTGCATCTGCGCCCCTGGGGCATGGTCGAGGTGTTCATGCTGGGTGTATTGGTGGCCCTGGTGAAGCTGTCGCATCTGGCCCATGTGCTGCCGGGGGTGGCGCTGTGGGCCTTTGGCGCGCTGACGGTTTTGCTGGCCACCATTCTGACCTTTGATCTGCGCAGCCTGTGGGACGATCTGCCGTCATGAGCCAAGACAGCGCGTCCCGTTATCTTTCGGCCCAAAGGGCTGGACTGACCGCCTGCAGCCACTGCGGCACGTTGTCGCCCGCCGTCGCCGAGGGGAAGCACGCCCGCTGCCCGCGCTGCCATGCGCCCCTGCATCCGCGCAAGACCGCCAGCCTGACCCGCACCTGGGCTTTGCTGCTGGCGTCGATCATTCTTTATATCCCCGCCAATGTTCTGCCGGTGATGAAGACGTCCTCGCTGTTCGGGGCGCAAAAGGACACCATCATCAGCGGCGTGGTTTATTTTTGGACATCCGGCTCTCAGGGCTTGGCGGCGCTGATTTTCTCCGTCAGCATCCTGGTGCCCATCATGAAGGTGGGCACGCTGGGTTTCCTGGCCGCATCCGTACAATGGAATTGGGGGGCCAGCCGCCGCCAAAAGGCCGTCTTGTATCGCATCGTCGAATTTGTCGGACGCTGGTCGATGCTCGATGTGTTCGTGGTGGCGCTGATGGTGGGACTGGTGCGTTTCCGCACCCTGGCGGTGATTGAAGCCGGGGCGGGGGCGGTTGCTTTTGGGGCGGTGGTGGTGTTGACCATGCTGGCCGCCCATAGTTTTGATCCCCGACTGATCTGGGATAGTGACGAGAAAAACGATGACTGACCTTACCCCGGCCGAGCCGGTGATCCGTCCCCCCAAACGCTGGCTGCCGTCGCTGGTCTGGGCGATTCCGCTGCTGGCCGCGTTGATCGGCCTGTCCCTGGTGGTGCAAGCCTTGTGGGAACGCGGCCCCACCATCACCGTCAGCTTCAGCACCGCCGAGGGGATCGAGGTCGGCAAGACCAAGGTCAAATACAAGGATGTGGATATTGGCGAGGTAACGGCGGTGCATCTGGCCCCCGACCGCGCCAAGGTCATGGTGACTATCGATCTATTGCGCGAGGCGCGAAACTTCGCCGTCGCCGACAGCCGCTTCTGGGTGGTGCGCCCGCGTCTGGCGGGCAGCGGCGTTTCGGGTCTGGAAACCCTGCTGTCGGGGGCCTATATCGGCGTCGATGCAGGCCATTCCGACCAAGCCGCCAAAGATTTTAGCGGTCTGGAAACTCCACCGGTGGTGGCGTCGGACATTCCCGGACGGCGCTTCAAGCTGCATGCTGGTGACATTGGTTCGCTTGATGTGGGCTCGCCGGTGTTTTTCCGCCGCATCCCCGTCGGCCATGTGGAAAGTTTCGCCCTCGATCCCGATGGGCGCAGCCTGACCCTGGGGATTTTCGTTAAATCGCCCTATGACCGCTTCGTCACCACCGATACCCGGTTCTGGCATGCCAGCGGCATCGATTTGCGGCTGGATGCCAGCGGGGTCAAGTTGGACACCCAGTCTTTGTCCACCATCCTGATGGGCGGCGTCGCCTTTGAAACTCCGATCGAGGGTGAGACGACCCAGCCCGCTCAGGATGGAGCGCAATTCGCCCTGGCGTCCGATCACGGCGAAGCGTTGAAAAACCCGGACGGCAACACCTTCCCCATGCTGTTGCGCTTCCACCAGTCGGTGCGTGGTCTTAGCATTGGTGCGCCGGTGGATTTCCGCGGCGTCGAATTGGGCCGCGTCCATTGGATCGGCCTGGCCTTCGACAAGATTGCCGGCGATTTCACGCCGCTGGTGGTCGTCGATATCTTCCCCGACCGCCTGGTTTCGGCGGGGGCTTTGCCCGCCGACAAGGAAAGCAGTATCAGCCAGCGGGACCGCAAAATGGCCGAACTGGTGGCCAAGGGCCTGCGGGCGCAATTGCGCACCGGCAGTCTGTTGACCGGGCAGCTTTATGTGTCGCTGGACTTCTTCCCCAACGCGCCCGTCGCCAAGTTCGATCTTAAGGCCAATCCCTTGGAAATGCCGACCGTGCCCGGCGATTTGCAGGAACTTTATCAGCAGGTGCAGTCGATCCTGCGCAAGCTGGATAAGATCCCCTTCGACACGTTGGGCGAGGATGCGCACCGCGTCATGACCGATCTGGACAGCAGCCTGAAGCGTCTAGACACCGCCCTGGCCCATACCGACAAGGATGTCTTGCCGGAGGTGAAGGCCAGTCTGGCCCAGATCAGCAAAACCATGGAAAGCCTGCAAACCACCATGGCGGGCGATGCCCCCTTGCAGCAGGACAGTCGTCAGGCCATGCGCAGCATGACCGAAGCCGCCCGATCCCTGAAAGCCCTGACCGACAGTTTGGAACGCCAGCCGGAATCCCTGCTGCGCGGCAAGAAGGACACTGCCAAATGAAAACCGTCCGTCTCAGCCCGTTCGTTGTGCTGGCCAGTCTGGCCCTGGCCGGGTGCGGCGCA
>JASLCK010000392.1 GCA_030151865.1 Rhodospirillaceae bacterium
GCTGGCGCACTTTGGGGCGCTTTGTGTCCCATGTGGGCAAGCTTTTGACCGGCATTGAAATTCATCCAGGCGCGGTGATCGGCGAACGTTTCTTCATCGATCACGGCACCGGCGTGGTGATTGGCGAAACCGCCGTGGTCGGCAACGACGTCACCTTGTATCAGGGCGTCACCCTGGGCGGGACCTCGCTGCACAAGGGTAAGCGTCATCCGACCCTGCTTGATAACGTCATCGTCGGGGCCGGGGCACAGGTTTTGGGGCCGATCATCGTCGGCGAAGGGGCGCGCATCGGCGCCAACGCCGTGGTGGTCAACGAAGTTCCGCCCGGCGTCACCATGGTTGGCATCCCCGCCCGCGCTGTCGAAGCCAAGGGCAAGTCGCCGCTGGTGGCTAAGGCGGAGGCCCGTGTCGGCACAAAGGCCGATTGTAAAGAATTCGCGGCCTATGGGGTCGAGGGCGATCTGCCCGACCCGGTGGCCCGCACCATCGATTCGCTGCGCCGCGACGTCACCCAGCTTCTGGGCCGGGTGATGGAGTTGGAAAGCGAACTGCATCAGGCCCGCGCGGGAAAACTCGCCGAGCCGGAAACCGATCTCCTTCCCGGCGTTTTGCCGAACGAAGGAACCGAACCCCCGCCGTCCCACCAGCACGTGGGCGGCGGACATTGAACCAAAATGACTCGTGGACGGAGTTAGACCGTGAAACTCAGCACTAAAGGGCGTTACGCCGTCATGGCGATGGTTGATCTGGCCTGTCACAGCAACGGCAGCCCCGTTGCCCTGGCCGATATCGCCGACCGACAGGAAATTTCCCTGTCCTATCTGGAGCAACTGTTCGGCAAGCTGCGCAAGGGCGGCCTGGTGAAGAGCGTGCGCGGTCCGGGCGGCGGCTATCTGCTGTCGCGGACCGAGGATCAGATGCGGATTTCCGACATCATCTTGGCGGTGGACGAACCGATCCAGACCACCCGCTGCACCCCCGGTTCGCCGGCCGGCTGCCATAACCATAAGGGCCGTTGCCTGACCCACGATCTGTGGGAAGAATTGGGCAACCAGATTTATCTCTACCTGAGCTCGGTTTCCCTCGGCGACGTGGTGGAACGCAAGCTGCTGGGCACCAGCGGCATGTTCCACGGCAATCCGGGCGGAATCGCCGCGGCCCAGTGAGGCGTTAAGGAAGCTGACCCCCACGATGCCCAACAGCGTCTATCTGGACTATAACGCCACCGCTCCGGTGCGCTCGCAGGCCGTCGATGCGGTGCTGCGGACCTTGAAGACTTGCGGCAATCCGTCGTCGGTCCATGGTCCGGGCCGCACCGCGCGGCGCGTCCTGGAAGGGGCGCGTGAAGCGGTTGCGGTGTTCGCCGGGGCTCAGTCGGGCGGGGTGATCTTCACCTCCGGCGGGACCGAGGCCAATGGTCTGGCGCTGAATGGGCGGCGGGTGCTGGCTTCGGCGGTGGAACATCCGTCGGTGCTGAAATGGGCGGCGTCACAGGCCCCCGTAACGGCGGACGGCGTTGTCGATCTGGAGGCACTGGCCCGCCTGCTGGAACAGGACAAGCCCGACGCGGTGGCGGTGATGCTGGCCAATAACGAAACCGGCGTTGTCCAGCCGGTAGCGGAAATCGCGGCCCTGGCCCGCCGACAGGGCGCTTGGGTCCATTGCGACGCCGTGCAGGCGGCGGGCAAGCTGGTACTCGACATCGAAGCGCTGGGCGTCGATTCCCTATCTCTGTCCGGCCACAAGCTGGGCGGGCCGCAAGGCTCGGGCGCGCTGGTGCTGGCCGATCCCGACGCCGATCTGTTTCCCCTGTTGTTGGGGGGCGGGCAGGAAAAGCGCCGCCGCGCCGGGACTGAAAATCTGCCGGGCATCGCCGGGTTTGCCGCCGCCGCCGATTTAGCCTCTGGCGAGCGGGAAGACCATAGCCGTCATTTGGCGCAACTGCGCGACGGGCTGGAAAGCCGCTTGCGGGCGCAGGTGCCGGAATTGGTGATCTTGGGACGTGGGGCGGAGCGTCTGCCCAACACGTCCTGTCTGGCGCTGCCGGGGGTGTCGGCGCAAACCCAGGTGATGGCCCTGGATCTGGCGGGTTTTGCCGTCAGCGCCGGTTCGGCCTGCTCGTCGGGCAAGGTTGGCCCCAGCCATGTGATCGCCGCCATGGGGCGGGACGATCTGGCGGTGTCGGCCATCCGCGTCAGCCTGGGCTGGGCCAGCACGGAAGAGGATGTGGACCGGTTCGCCGACGAGTTTATCGCCCTGGCGCGGCGCAATCGAGCCCAGGCGGTCAGCGCCGCCTGAAAAAAACAAAGCACAAAAGGGCGGCTTGCCACAGGCAAACAGGGCAGGCCATCCCCATATTAATTGAAACGGCCCCGCCGGGATGGTGGGGGAAAAGCGAAGGATGTGACCATGACGGTTAAGAGCGACACCTCGAACACGGGAAAGCGGCCGATCTATCTGGATTATCAGGCCACCACTCCTTGTGATCCGCGCGTCGTCGAGGCAATGCTGCCTTACTTCACCGAACGGTTCGGCAACCCCCATTCGCGCAACCACGCCTATGGCTGGGAAGCCGAGGAAGCGGTGGAAGTCGCGCGCGAACAGGTTGCCGCCATTATCGGCGCCGACCCCAAGGAAATCGTGTTTACCTCGGGCGCGACCGAATCGAACAATCTGGCCCTGAAGGGCGTGGCGCATTTCTACCGCGACAAAAAAGACCACATCATCACCGTGGCGACCGAGCATAAGTGCGTGCTGGATTCCTGCCGTCATCTGGAACAGGAAGGCTTCAAGGTTACCTATCTGCCGGTCCAGACCAACGGTTTGATCGATCTGGCCGAACTGGAAGCCGCCATCACCGATCGCACCGTGATCGTGTCGGTCATGGCCGCCAACAACGAAATCGGCGTCATCCAGCCGCTGGCCGAAATCGGCGCGCTGTGCCGCAAGAAGGGTGTGTTCTTCCACACCGACGCGGCCCAGGCGGTCGGCAAGATCCCGCTGGACGTCAACGCCATGAACATCGATCTGATGAGCATTTCCGGCCATAAGATTTACGGGCCGAAAGGTATCGGCGCGCTGTATGTTCGCCGCCGTCCGCGCGTGCGTCTGGAAGCGATTTTCTCCGGCGGCGGGCAGGA
>JASLCK010000019.1 GCA_030151865.1 Rhodospirillaceae bacterium
ACAACTTCGCATAGAGCCTTAACGGCCTTCGGCGCGATGGTCAGACTGCATCTGACCATTAACCGGAGAGCCAAATGCTCGACGTTGTGTTTGTGGCCGCTTCGTTTGCCCTGTTCGCCGCCTGCGCCCTGTTGGTGCGCGGCTGTGCGCGTGTTTAGGGGGCACGATATGAGCGGATCTTACGATCTTCTGGGCCTCGCCTTAGGTGGCGGCCTGACCTTGGGACTGTTCGGCTATTTGCTGATGGTCCTGATCCATCCTGAACGTTTTTAAGGAGGATGCCGTGGACGCCAATGGCATTCTTCAAATCGTGCTGTTCGTTGCGGTGCTGCTGGCCCTGACCCCGGTCTTGGGCGGTTATCTGACCCGCGTGTTCGAAGGCAGGATTGCTTTTCTCGGGGCCTTTGAACGGGGCTTCTATCGCCTGTGCGGCATCGATCCCAACCGGGAACAGCATTGGACGGCCTATGCCGGTTCGGTGCTGATGTTCCATCTGGTGATGCTGCTCAGCTTTTACGCGTTGCTGCGCTTGCAGGCCTATCTGCCGTTCAACCCCGCCGAACAGGGCGCGGTTGCTCCCGATCTGGCCTTCAACACCGCCATCAGCTTTGTCACCAACACCAACTGGCAGAATTACGGCGGCGAAAGCACGCTCAGCTATTTCACCCAGATGATGGGGCTGACGGTGCACAACTTCGTGTCCGCCGCCGCCGGTATCAGCATCGCCATCGCCCTGGTGCGCGGCTTTGCCCGGCGTTCGGCCAAGACCATTGGCAATTTCTATGTGGATCTGACCCGCACCACCCTTTATGTGCTGCTGCCGATCTGCATCGTCGCCGCCCTGGTCCTGGTGTGGCAGGGCGTGCCGCAAAACCTGAACCCCTATGTCACCGCCACCACGTTGGAAGGCGGGCAGCAGGTGATCGCCCAGGGGCCGGTGGCCAGCCAGATGATCATCAAGCATCTGGGGACCAACGGTGGCGGGTTCTTTAACGCCAACGCCGCCCATCCTTACGAAAACCCCAACGGCATCACCAACTTCATTCATATGCTGTCGATCCTGGCGATCGGCGCGGCCCTGACCAACACCTTTGGCCGTATGGTGGGCGACACCCGCCAGGGCTGGACCATCCTGGGCGCCATGATGGCGTTGTTCATCGCTGGCGCGTTCCTTTGCTATTGGGCCGAAGCCCAAGGCAATCCGGCCCTGGATGGGCTGATGAACCTGGAAGGCAAGGAAACCCGCTTCGGCATTGCGTCCACCGCTTTGTTTGCGGTGGTGACCACCATCAGTTCCTGCGGGGCGGTCAACGCCATGCATGACAGCCTTTTGCCGCTGGCTGGCATGATCCCGATGATCAACATGATGTTGGGCGAGGTGATCATCGGCGGCGTCGGGTCGGGTCTGTACGGCATGCTGGTGTTCGTGCTGATCGCGGTCTTCATCGCCGGTCTGATGGTCGGGCGCACGCCCGAATATCTGGGCAAGAAGATCGATGCCCGCGAAATGAAACTGGCGGTCATCGTCATCCTGGGCACACCGTTCGCGGTGCTGGTTCTGGGTGGTCTGGCGATGGTGCTGCCGGTGGGGCAGGCGGGTATTGCCGCTGCTGGTCCGCACGGCCTGTCCGAAGTGCTCTACGCCTTTATCTCGACGGCCAACAACAATGGCTCGGCCTTTGGCGGGCTGTCGGGCAACACCCTGTTCTATAACAGCATGCTGGGTCTGGCGATGATGATCGGGCGCTTTGTCACCCTGATCCCGGTTCTCGCCATCGCCGGTTCGGTTGCGGGCAAGAAGACCATTCCCCCGTCGGCAGGCACGTTCCCCACCCATGGCTGGCTGTTCGCCGCCTTGCTGGTGGGGGTGATCCTGGTGGTGGGCGGTTTGACCTACTTCCCCGTTCTCGCCCTGGGTCCGGTGGTGGAACACCTGGCTCTGTCGGCCGGTACGCTGTTCTAAGGAGACTTCCATGACTGTGCATCGTCCCCAGGCCTTATCCCTGTTCAATGGGATAATCCTGGCCCAGGCGGCCAAGGATGCGGTGATCAAGCTTGATCCGCGCCAATTGGTCCGCAACCCGGTGATGTTCGTAACCGCATTGGTGGCCGCCCTGGCCACCGTGCTGACCCTGCGCGATGCTGCCCATGGCGGCGCGTTGGTGGGGGTGATGGGCCAGATTACCCTCTGGCTGTGGTTTACCGTCCTGTTCGCCAACTTTGCCGAAGCCATCGCCGAAGGGCGCGGCAAGGCTCAGGCGGCCAGCCTGCGCAAAACCAAGGCGGAAGCCATGGCCAAGCGGGTCGGCACCCTGGATGGATTTGATCCCAGCATGATCCCGGCGTCCAAGCTGCGGGCTGGCGATCTGGTGCTGTGCGAGGCGGGCGACACCATCCCCGGTGACGGCGACGTCGAAGCCGGCATCGCCACCGTCGATGAAAGCGCCATCACAGGCGAATCCGCCCCGGTGATCCGCGAATCCGGCGGGGACCGTTCGGCGGTAACGGGCGGCACCCGCGTGGTGTCCGACCGCATCATCGTGCGCATCACCGCCAATCCTGGCGAAACCTTTCTGGACCGCATGATTGCCCTGGTCGAAGGGGCCAAGCGCCAGAAGACCCCCAACGAGATCGCCCTGTCGATCCTGCTGGTGGGCATGACCCTGATCTTCCTGATCGTGGTCGGCACGCTGCCCGCCTGGGCGTCGTGGTCGGGCACGGTGATCCCGGTGGTGTTCCTGGTCGCCCTGTTCGTCACCCTGATCCCCACCACCATCGGCGGCCTGTTGTCGGCCATCGGTATTGCGGGCATGGATCGTCTGGTTAAGTTCAACGTCATCGCTAAGTCTGGCCGTGCCGTTGAAGCGGCGGGCGATATCGACGTGCTGCTGCTGGACAAGACCGGCACCATCACCTTGGGGGCCCGTCAGGCTTCGGAATTCCTGGCGCTTTCGGGCATCAACGAACGCGATCTGGCCGAAGCTGCCTTTCTGTCGTCGCTGGCCGACGATACCCCCGAAGGCAAGTCTATCGTTGCTCTGGCAAAAAGCCGTTTCGGCCTGAACGAGCCCGAGCGCGACGGGTTGAGCTTCGTGCCTTTCACCGCCCAGACCCGCATGAGCGGCGTCAATATCAGCCGTGGCAATTGGGGCGGCGTGATGATGGCGGTCAGCGAAATCCGCAAGGGTGCGGTGGACGCCATCGTCAAATATGTGGCCGACAAGACCAACACCACGCCGGGCGGTATCCCGCGCGAACTGACCGGGTTGGTGGAACGGGTCGCCAAGTCGGGCGGTACGCCGCTGGTGGTAGCCCGCGACGGCCAGCCGCTGGGGGTGATCCATCTGAAGGACATCGTCAAGCCGGGCATCCGCGAACGGTTCGCCACCTTGCGTCAGATGGGCATCCGCACGGTGATGATCACCGGCGACAATCCCCTGACGGCGGCGGCGATCGCGGCGGAAGCCGGGGTGGATGACTTCCTGGCCGAAGCGACGCCGGAAAAGAAGCTGGAACTGATCCGCCAGGAACAGCAGGGCGGTCGGCTGGTCGCCATGTGCGGTGACGGCTCCAACGATGCCCCGGCCTTGGCCCAGGCGGATGTCGGCGTCGCCATGAACACCGGCACCCAGGCGGCGCGTGAAGCGGGCAATATGGTGGACCTGGAAAGCGATCCCACCAAGCTGATCGAGATCGTCATGATCGGCAAGCAACTGCTGATGAGCCGGGGCGCGTTGACCACGTTCTCGATTGCCAACGATGTGGCGAAGTACTTCGCCATCATTCCGGCCCTGTTCATCGCCAGCTATCCCCAGCTTCAGGCGCTGAACGTGATGGGCTTGACCAGTCCGCAATCGGCCATCTTGTCGGCGATCATCTTCAATGCGCTGATCATCATCGCCCTGATACCGCTGGCCTTGAAGGGCGTGCGTTATCGCCCGGCCCCGGCGGAAGTGCTGCTGAAACATAACCTGCTGGTGTATGGCCTGGGCGGTCTGGTGGCCCCCTTCATCGGCATCAAGGCGATCGACATGCTTGTCGCCGCCCTTGGTCTGGCCTGACGGAGAGCAATTATGGTGAAGGAACTTCGCCCCGCTTTACTGGTTCTGGTGGTGTTGAGCGTCATCACCGGGCTGATTTATCCCCTGGCCGTCACCGGGATTGCCCAACTGACCTTCCCCAAGCAGGCCAATGGCAGCCTGGTGGAAAAGGGCGGTCATGTGGTGGGATCGTCGCTGATCGGGCAGAACTTTACTCAGCCCGGCTATTTCTGGGGCCGCCCGTCGGCCACCACGGCGGCTGATCCCGACGATGCCACCAAGAGCGTGGCCGCGCCTTACAACGCGTCCAACTCGGCGGGCAGCAATCTTGCCCCCAGCGCTAAGGCCCAGGCCGACGCGGTGGCGGAACGGGCTGGTGCGTTGAAAGCCGCCAATCCCGACGAGATCGACCCGCCGCCTGCCGACCTGTTGACGGCGTCGGGTTCGGGGTTGGACCCGGAAATCTCGCCGACCACCGCCATGTGGCAGGCCAAGCGGGTTGCCGCCAACCGTCGCGCTCCCTTGGAAGAGGTGCGCAAGCTGGTGGCCGCCCACACCAAGGGCCGCGATCTGGGGGTGTTGGGGGAACCGCGCGTCAATGTGTTGGAACTGAACATGGCGCTCGATGAACGTTGGCCCCTGAAATAGTGCTTTTAAGGTAAACTGATCCGCGATGAGCCAAGACGACTATCGCCCATCGCCCGAAGCCCTTCTTGCCGAAGCCCGGCGGGAAGGGCGTGGGCGTTTGAAGATCTTTCTAGGCGCCGCCCCCGGCGTCGGGAAGACCTATGCCATGCTGCAAGCCGCCCATGACCGTCTGCGTGACGGTATCGACCTGGTGGCGGGCGTGATCGAAACCCATGGCCGACGCGAGACCGAAGCCCTGGTTAAGGGCCTGGAACTGGTGCCCTATCAGCAGGTGGATTATCGCGGCAAACCGTTCCGCGAGATGGACCTGGACGCGCTGTTGGCGCGCAAGCCTGCTCTGGCCTTGGTTGACGAGTTAGCCCATACCAACGTTCCGGGCTCGCGCCATGTCAAGCGCTGGCAGGATGTCGAGGAAATTCTGGCGGCGGGCATTGATGTCTACGCCACCTTGAACATTCAGCATCTGGATTCGTTAAACGATATCGTCGAACAGATTTCCGGCGTCAAAGTGCGCGAAACCTTGCCCGACGGCGTGCTGGCCGGGGCCGACGAGATCGAACTGATCGACCTGCCGCCCGATGATCTGATCAAGCGTCTGAAGGAAGGCAAGGTCTATGTGCCGGAACAGGCGCGGCGTGCCATCGGCAGTTTCTTTTCGCCCGGCAATCTGACGGCGCTGCGGGAAATGGCGTTAAGCCATGCCGCCGAGCGGGTCGATCGCCAGATGATCGATTACATGCGGGCGCATGCCATTTCCGGCCCCTGGCCTGCCCGCGAACGGCTGATGGTCTGCATCGATGATCGCAGCGATTCGGAAAAGCTGGTGCGTGTCACCAAGCGGGCGGCGGAACGGCGCGGTGCGGCTTGGGTGGCGGTGACGGTGGAAACCACCGCGTCGGCTACCCAATCCGACGAGGATAAAGACCATATCGCCTCGGCCATGCGCTTGGCGGCGCAGTTGGGTGGCGAAACCGTTACCTTGCAGGGCGAGGACGTGGTGGAAAGCCTGCTGTCCTTTGCCCGTGAACGCAACGTCACCCAATTGGTGGTGGGCCGTGCCCGCCGCAAGACCGGATGGCGTGGCGCCAGCGTGTCGGACAGCCTGATCACTCAGGCTGGCGATATCGCGGTGCTGGTGGTCGGCGGTGAAGCGCCCGTCAAACCGGTATTGTCGCGGGTCAAGAAAGCGGTGCCCACCGATTGGTTGGGGTTGATCTTTGCGGTCTTTGTCACCGGGGCGGCGACCGGGCTGGGCTTTGTCATCGATCTGTGGCTGCCGGTCGCCAGCATCTCGGTTGACTATCTGTTGGGGGTGATGGTCGTCGCCATGCGGGCCGGGCTTCAACCCGCCATCATCGCGTCCCTCGGTAGCTTCTTCTGCTTCAATTTCTTCTTTACCGAACCGCGCTGGAGCTTTGCGGTCACCGATACCCAGAACCTGTTGACCCTGGTGTTCTTTCTGATTGCCGCAGTCATTGTGTCCAACATGGCCAGCCGTTTGCGCACCCAGGTTCAGGCCACCCGCGAAAGTGCCAGGCGTACTGCCAATCTTTATGATTTCGGGCGCAAGGTGACGGCGGCGGCGACTCAGGATGACGTGCTGTGGGCAGTGGTGCATCACGTGGCGGCGACCATTCAGGGCAAGTCGCTGGTGCTGTTGCCATCCGAACAGGGGCTGGTGATCGCCGCAGGCTATCCGCCGGAAGATCAGTTGGACGACAAATCCGCCGCCGCTGCCGAATGGGCCTGGAGCCACGGCAAGATGGCTGGGCGCGGGTCGGCGACCTTGCCCGCGTCGCTGTGGCTGTTCCTGCCGTTGAAGACCGCCCGCTCCTCGGTCGGCGTGGTCGGCGTGCAGATGAGCGAAGACGCCGATTTGCCCAGCCCAGATCAGATGCGGCTGTTGGAAACCCTGGCCGATCAGGCGGCAGTCGCCATCGAACGTACCACCCTGGTGGCCGACATCGAAACCGCCCGCGTCGCCACCGAACGCGAACGGTTGCGCTCGGCCCTGTTGTCGTCCTTGTCCCACGATCTGCGGACGCCCTTGGTATCGATCATGGGGGCGGCGTCCAGTCTGATCAGCTATGACGACGCCCTGGACAGCGAGGCTCGGCGCGATCTGGCCCAAACCGTTCAGGACGAGGCCGAACGGCTGAACCGTTTTGTGCAAAACCTGCTGGACATGACCCGGCTGGGATCGGGGGCCTTGAAGCCCCGCGTCGATTGGGCCGATCTGGGCGATATCGTCGGGGCTGCCGCTAACCGCGCCAAGCGTCTGGCGCGCCGTCATCAGATCAAGGTGGAAATCGCCCCCGACATGCCGCTGCTGTGCGTCGATGCGGTGTTGATGGAACAGATGTTCTTCAATCTTTTGGACAATGCCTGCAAATACGCCCCCAAGGACACCCTGGTGAAGGTGTGGGCGCGTCGGCGCGACGACCATATCATCATCGAGGTGACCGACCAGGGGCCGGGTATCCCGCCCGAGGACCGGGAAAAGGTCTTCGACATGTTCTATCGCGTCAATCTGGCCGACAGCCAGCCCGCCGGGACAGGCCTGGGATTGGCGATCTGCCGCGGCATCATCGAGGCGCACGGCGGCACCATCGCGGCCGAGGCGGGGCTGCATGGGGTGGGGACCGCCATTGTCATCCGTCTGCCCCTGCCGCCGACCCTTGACCTGGACCAAGCTGAAGGCGAAGCTTGAACCATCATGACCGCTTCCATTCTGGTGATCGACGACGAACCGCAAATCCGCAAATTTCTGCGGATTTCCCTGGCTGCCAACGGCTATGAGGTGGCGGAGGCCGCCAACGCCCAGGACGGTATCGCCGCCCTGAAGGCCACACCGCCCGACATGCTGATCCTTGATCTTGGCCTGCCCGATCTGGATGGACAGGATGTGATCAGCGCGGTCCGGGCTTTTTCCGACCTGCCGATCATTGTGCTCTCGGTGCGGTCCAGCGAAATGGACAAGGTGGAAGCGCTGGATCGCGGGGCCAATGACTATGTGGTCAAACCCTTCGGCATCGCCGAACTGATGGCCCGCATCCGTGCCGTCTTGCGTCCCCGCGCTGGGCGCGAGGAAAACGCCGACGTGGTGGAAATCGGTGCGCTACGCATCGATTTAGGGCGTCTGGTGGTTTCGAAGGAGGGAGAGGAAATCAAACTGTCGCGCAAGGAATGGGACCTGCTGACCTTCTTTGCCCGTCATCCCGACCATGTTCTGACCCACAAGGCGATCTTAAAGGAAGTCTGGGGCCCGGCCCATCTGGACGATACCGCTTATTTGCGGGTCTACATCAATCAGTTGCGCCAGAAGATCGAGGATGATCCTGGTCAGCCCCGGATTCTGGTCACCGATCCAGGGGTCGGCTATCGCCTGCTGTTGGGATAACTTTCTGTAAAAGCTGATTTTTTTATAATCGTCCCATCTTGCCGGTGGGGCGATTTTCGTTGTGGGGCGGGCGAGGCCAGACCGCAGGGGACGGCTTCCTTATGAATGTGAATTTACAAATTAATACACTTATTGATTGAAAATTATTTCGAGGATAGGATTTTTTGCCCGGTTTGGATGGGCCTTTGATAAAGGGGAAGCCATGTCTCTCAGCATTCTTTTCACGAACAACAGCGGCCATGCCGACAAACATGTTTCCATCGGCTTTGTGTCTGGATCCACAAGCGCTCCGTTCGATGTCTCGATCACCGGCGGGTCGGCAATTCAACCGTTGAACGTCAATCCGACGGGTGACACTTATCCCTTCGCCGGGAATTGGTACACTCTCGACACCCTGTCTTCAGGTTTGACCATCAACAGCTTCAGTGGTCGCATTTATGTGGCCTATGGTTCGGCCTGGCAGGTGCAAAGCGCCAATTACGAACCGGCGCAAGCGGTCACCGATTCAAATTTCTTTTTGCGCTATGACAAGATGGAACTGACTGTCAGCGGTTCGCCCAGCGATGTGGCCGATCTGACCAGCATCGATTACTGGAGCATTCCGATGTCCCTTGCCACCTCGCTGAGCGGGGTCGCGCAACAATCGGTGTCGGGATTGATGGGGGGTGCCACAGCCGCGACGGTGCAGGCCGCCCTGACAAAGTTGACCACTCCGCCGCAATCAGGCCTACCGGGACTGTCGGGCAATGACGGCCACGCTTTGCCGGCATTGGTGCCGGGCAGCTTCGTCCAGTTCGATTCCACGTCGCCCGCCCCGGGCACGACCTTTGCCCGTATTATCGGTCCGTCGTCCTATCCCAGCATCAATCCTGTCGCTATTCCGGTACTGCCGTATCAAACCTATCAGGATTATCTGCAATATCTGGCGACAACCTTTGGGCCGGGCACCCCCCTGGGAACGGTGGTTCCCGATTTGGGCGATGGCATTATTGCCGTCATCGCGGGCAATTTTGCCGGGGTCGGGCCGGTGGTGCCTACCAGTGGTCCGCAAAGCGCGCAGAAATATCTGGCCGTGGCCACCATCGACACCACGCTTGATGTGACCGTATCGGGTGTGCTGGTTGGTAACAATAACCAGATTGAGCTGTTTTCTTTGCTGTTCAAAGCGGCTGATATGCTGAACCCGTCGGGTATCTATGGCGGCAATACGCCTTATTACCTGCCGGGGGCCACCACTTCGACGATGCCCGGCAATGATGTCTATGGCTGGATCAGCGGTGATGTGTGGTCGGGCTTCAACATCGGCGCCATCGGCAGTACGACTCCGGTTTCGTCAGGCTCGTCGATCTTGGTGGGCGGACTGCCCAGCAGCCAATGGTTCAGGCTGCCGGTGTCAGGTTTCTTCGACGGTTTGCAGCCCGACAACCCCTATTACAACCAGTGGGCCAAGACCCTGTCTGAATATTCCCAGGCTTATAATTTTGCTTATTCCGACCGGTTCTCGCCGGTTTTGGTGAATATCGGTCCGCAATACGCCGATACCCTGACCATCACGCTGGAGGTGGATGACACTACCAATCCGTCCTGATCGGTGATTAGAGTAGATTTCGATCTGATT
>JASLCK010000041.1 GCA_030151865.1 Rhodospirillaceae bacterium
AAGGCCAGCCATGAAGGCGTGATCTGCGTCGAAAAGATCGCCGGTGTGAAGGATGTTCATCCCCTGAACGTCCGCAACATCCCCGGCTGCACCTATTGTCATCCCCAGGTCGCCAGCGTCGGCCTGACGGAAGCCAAGGCCAAGCAGCAGGGCTATCAGGTCAAGGTCGGCCGCTTCCCCTTTATCGGCAACGGCAAGGCCATTGCCCTGGGTGAAGCGGAAGGGTTGGTCAAGACCGTGTTCGACGCCAAAACCGGTGAATTGCTGGGGGCCCACATGGTGGGTGCCGAAGTGACCGAGATGATCCAGGGCTATATGGTTGCCAAGACCCTGGAAACCACCGAGGCCGATCTGATGCATGCGGTGTTCCCGCATCCCACTTTGTCGGAAATGATGCACGAATCCGTGCTTGACGCTTATGGACGCGCCATTCATTTCTAAAATCTGATATAAGGCGGGCGAGGTTTTTCTTGACCTTGCCCGCCTGCTGCACGATATGGGTGCCATGACCGATCAAACTCCCGTCCGTCACCCGGAAAAGGCCCGCCGCCCCGATAATCCGTCGCCGCGCAAGCCCGAATGGATTCGCGTTAAGGCCCCGACCTCGGCGGAAGCCGCCGAAGTCCGCAAGTTGATGCGCGACAAGAACCTGCATACGGTCTGCGAAGAAGCCGCCTGCCCGAACATTGGCGAATGCTGGAAGCATAAGCACGCTACGTTCATGATTTTGGGTGACACCTGCACCCGCGCCTGCGCCTTTTGCAACGTCAAGACCGGCAAGCCCGGCGCGGTCGATCTGATGGAACCGGAAAACGTTGCCATTTCGGTGCAGTCCATGGGGCTGCGCCATGTGGTGATCACCTCCGTTGACCGCGACGATCTCGACGATGGCGGGGCGTTCCAGTTCATCGCCACCATCGAACGCATTCGCGCTTTGTCGCCCCAGACCACGGTGGAAATCCTCACCCCCGACTTCCGCGACAAGCCGGGCGCCATCGACGCCGTGGCCAATGCCAAGCCGGATGTGTTCAATCACAATCTGGAAACCGCGCCGCGCCTTTACACCACCATCCGCCCCGGTGCCCGGTACTTTGAATCGCTGCGTCTGTTGCAGCGGGTCAAGGACGTGCAGCCCGGTATCTTCACCAAGTCCGGCATCATGGTCGGTCTGGGCGAGGATCGGGCCGAGGTGTTGCAGGTGATGGACGATATGCGTTCCGCCGGTGTGGATTTCATCACCATCGGCCAGTATTTGCAGCCCACCCCCAAACATGCCGCCGTGCAGCGCTTTGTCACCCCCGACGAGTTCGAGGATTACAAGAGCATGGCCCGCGCCAAGGGGTTCCTGATGGTGTCGGCGTCGCCGCTGACTCGATCCTCGCACCATGCCGACCGCGATTTTGACGAACTGCGCCAGGCGCGCGCCCGTCAGTTGGGGCAGGCGTAACCTTTCGATCATGCCGACCCACGCCGAAAAACGCAAAATGCCTTACAGCCCCGAACAGATGTTCAATCTGGTCGCGGATGTGGAAAAGTATCCCGAATTTTTGCCGTGGTGCGTGGCGGCACGGGTGCGCAAGCGCGAAGGCAATCTGATGGTCGCCGATCTGATGATCGGCTTTAAGATGATCCGCGAACGCTTTACCTCGAAAGTGATCATGGACCGGCCCCACCGTGTCGATGTCACCTATACCGAGGGGCCGTTCAAATATCTGAACAACCATTGGATCTTCCTTCCCGCCGAGGATGGCGGCACCATCATCGACTTTTACGTCGATTTCGAGTTCCGCTCGAAGATGCTGCAAGCCATCATCGGCGCGCTGTTCGGCGAAGCGGTCAGTCTGATGGTGTCGGCTTTCGAAAAGCGCGCCCGTCAGCTGTACGGCAGCTGACGGCAAACTGAGACAGGATTAGGCGGGGAGCTTCCTCCCCGCGCCCCTGGCGTGAGAGGCGGGCCTCTCACACTCTCCAATCCCTTCAATAAAAGGGCCGGGAAAAATGCGGGCAGGGCGCAATGCCCCCCCCCATTTCTGTCATGCCCGGACCTGATCCGGGCATCCCCATGATGGCACCGAAACTGCCTGGATGGCCGGGTCAAGCCCGGCCATGACGAACCGAACAAACCGGGTAAGGCGTCCGAGTTTCTACGCAGCCTGCTAAGGGAGCTTCTCGTAGCCGTAATAGGCCACATTATTGGCCGGGTCCTCGAATTCCGTGATGCCATAGGCGGTTCTCAGATCGCCCTGGGCCATGACCACGACGCGGGCTTTCTTCGGGTAGACCTTATAGAAGGCGCCTTGATATTTGATGACGCCAAACCCGTCATGCGGGCCGATATCCACGACAACCGATTTCTGATCCGAGCGGAAAGGGGATTTCTCCTCTTCTGCGCCGGATTTTCTGAGCTCAAATGCCATGCGTCCGCGTTCGACAGCCGACATCAAAGCCCGGTCGGACGTCCAGGTAAAATTTGGCAATCCCTGCTGCGCTTGGCTTTTCAAGGTTTGCGCGGTCATGCCGACATGCCCCGCGAACACATGTTCGCCAATTCCGGCCGATTTCATCAACCGCTTGCGCTCACTGCCGGATGCTTTTTTGCCGATTTCGTCCCCCATCAGTTCGCCTGCCTGGGTGAACGCGACGTCCAGATCATCTCCCGTGGTGAAGTGATGAAAGGCAGTGATGTCTTCCCCTTGGTCAGCGCCTCCGGCTTGGGCTGCCATGATCAGCATCAGAAGGGTGCTGATCTGCTCGGGGGTTGGCTCGCCGCTCTGGGGGGCCAAATCCTCTTCGGTAATCCGGTATTTCCCCGGCTGGTTTTCGTTCCAGGCAGCGACCAATTCTTCGGCCATCGGCCCTTTGGCGCGGGCGTAATAAATGATGTCCCAGTAATCGGCCTTGATGTTTTCCAGATCGTGCTCACGGATGAATTTGTCCGCGTCTTTTTTCAGACGCTGTACCGGCGGCCCGCTTTTCGTCGCCGGATTGCCGCTTTGCAAGCGTCGTTGCAGCGCTGTCAGCCGTTGCGCCGGTGGTGTGCCCTGAAGCCGCGCCGCCAGTGGCGAGGCTATGGGGCCGGTTGTAAGGGGTGATGAGGTTGCTTCCTGTGCATGCCGCGTCGCCGTTGCCTGATTCTGCATGACGTCCCCGCATTCAAGCTGCTGCCGAAGTTAAATTTATTAGTTGTTCAATCAGATTTTAAAGCAACTAAAAATTTTAAAAATGCAGGGCTCAGGGATTTATCCCAGGACTGACTTTCGGATTTGTCGGGTATCTTCGGGTTGCGCGCAGGCGGTGGGTCTGGAATGATCATCCCACCATGATTTTATCCGCCCGTTTCCTGACTGTTTGCGCATCGGCCCTGCTTTTGGCGGGCTGTTCCAGCCTGTTTGCCGAACGCACAGCGGAAATGGTGGTCACCACCAATCCACCGGGCGCCAAATGCACTCTGGTCGGGGCCGACGGCTTTACCCGCGACGTTGTCACGCCCGCCCGGCTGGTGATGCCGGTGGCGGCGTCTCCGGTGGATGTTACTTGTCTGCGCCCCGGCTATCATGCCGCCTATGGCCGGATGGAAATTTCCGACCGCAACTGGGTGATGCGCAACGGCGGATCGACCCTGGCCGGTCTGGGGGCCGAAGGGCTGTCGATGGTTGGCCTGGATGTGGGCGATCCCAACGCGGTGGACCCCAACGCCAATAAGGTGACGGTGCCGCTGCCCCCCGTCACGCCGCGCCCGGTTTTGCTGCGCCAGCGCGGCAGCCAGGGCGAAACCCGCGTCGATCCTTAATCCCGTTCCTGAAGACGGCTCCGCAGATAGTCCAGCGCCGCCAGGGCGGCCTGGGTGCGGACCTGATCGCGCCCGCCGTCTAACTGGCGTTGCCAATGCAGGGTCGGGGCATCGCGGCGCGCGGCGGCGAAATGCACCAATCCCACCGGTTTTTCCAAGCTGCCGCCGCCCGGTCCGGCGATGCCGGTAATCGCCACCGTCACCGTCGCCAGGGATCGGGCCAAGGCCCCTTCGGCCATGGCGCGGGCCACCGGCTCGCTGACCGCGCCGTGCTGGGCGATCAGATCGGCGGGCACCCCCAGCATGTCGGTTTTCGCCTCGTTCGAATAGGTGACGAAGCCGCGATCGACACAGGCCGAGCTTCCAGCGATGTCGGTCAGCGCCGCCGCCACCAGACCGCCGGTGCAGGATTCGGCGGTCGCCACTTTGCCGCCCGATTGGGCGCAGGCGTCTAAAACCTCCCGCGCTTTGGCGGTCAATTGAGGGGCGAGCGCGCTCACAGCACACCCCGGCGCAGGTATTCAAAGCCCGCCAGCAGGATCACCGCGTACACAGCGGCCAGCACATCGTCGAACATCACCCCAAAACCGCCCCCGACCGATCGGTCGGCTACCCGGATCGGCCAGGGCTTGGTGATGTCGAACAGCCGAAACAGAGCAAAACCAATCAGATAGGACAAGGGATCAAGGGGGGCGACCAGCAGCACCAGCCATTGCCCGACCACCTCATCGACCACTACCGCGCCCGGATCGTGGGACCCAATGGCCGCCATATAGCGTTTTGCCGCCCAGCAGCCGATGGGAAACAGCAGCACCGCCGCCGCCAGCAGGGTCTGCCAGCCGCCCAGCCAGACGATGACCCAGGCAAAGGGCAGGGCGGCGGCTGATCCCCAGGTGCCGGGGGCTTTGCGCATATGCCCGGCGCCAAACCACGTCGCCAGCAGGATCGCCGGATCGGCCAGAGAGGGCAGCGGCTTGGTCGAACGTTCGGTCATCATCTCGGCCTATCGCTTCAAATCGTTTTGCAGACTGGCTTGCAGCCCGGTTTCCCCCAGACGGCGGCGATAAATCTGGGTGCCTTCCAAAACCCGCTGCACATAGTTGCGGGTTTCCGAATAGGGAATGCTTTCGATCCAGTCGATGGGGTCCACCTCGGCCGAACGGGGATCGCCCATATCCTTGACCCAGCGTTTGACCCGCGCCGGACCGGCATTATAAGCCGCCACCGCCAGGATATAGGAGCCGTTGAAGTCCCGGTTGATCAGATCGCCCAGATAAGCCGATCCCAATTTGACGTTCAGACTGGGATCGCGGGTCAGGGCTTCGGTCAGTTCGTCCTTTTTGCGAAACACCACTTTCAGGCTTTTGGCGACCCGTTCGGCGGTGGCGGGCATCAACTGCATCAGGCCGCGCGCCCCGACCGAACTGACCGCCTGATAGTGAAAGGCGCTTTCCTGACGGATCAGCCCCAGCACCAGGGCGCGTTCCGGCAGACCGTCGCCGCCCTGGCCCATATGCAGGGGCGGAATGGGATAGCCCGACGCGATCAGCGGCACCCCTTCGCGTTCCGACCGCTTGGCCACCGTCACGGCGATGTCGGCGCGGCCCAGGGTGGTGGCCAGATTGGCGGCCAGGGCGCGCTGTCCCGGCGTGGTGGACAGTTCGTTCATCCGCAGCATGAAGGGGCGGATCAGATCGGTCTGCTTGATTTCCCCCAGCATGCGCGACGCACGCACCAGTTCATGCTTTTCAAAAAACTCGATGTCATGGGCGCTTGGCAGCGGATCGGCGGGCAGGGGGAACTGCATGTTGATGCGGGCCGCCGCCAACTGGCCGTAAAAGGTGGTGACGTTTTCGGCCGCCGCGCTGTACCAGCCCACCGCTTCGTCGCCTTGGCCCAAGGCGTCCGAAGCGCGGCCCGCCCAATAGGCGGCGCGCGAGCGGCTTTGCGGGGTCTGCACCCGCTCGAACATGCGGGCGAAATGGCTTAAGGCCACTTTGCGGTCATCTAAGAAGCGCAGCGCGATCCAGCCCGACAGCCATTCGGCATCGGCAAAGGCTGCGCCGTCGGTCATGCCGTGGTCGCGGGCGATTTCATAAGCCTGGGTGATATGGCCCTGTTGCAGCGAGCGGCGAGCCAGAACCGAACGTTCCACCCACCAGGCTTCCGGGCGCACCTTGTTGCGCGACGAATGGGACAGCAGGGCGATGGCCTGATCATCCATGTCGTGGCTGCGCCGATAATGCAAAAGCTCGTAAATCAGGCCGGGATCGTTCTTGTACTGATCGGGCACCTTGGCGGCGATGCTTTCGGCATTGGACTGGTCATTGGCCAGGGCGGCGCGGGCCTGGGCGACCCTGCGGTATTCTTCGTTGACCCGCAAAATCTGGTTCGAAACCGCCGAATCCTGATGTTCCCACAGCAGGCGGTCCAGCCGCGCCACATGGTCCTGATCGCGCAGATATTGGGAAAAGGTGGTCAGAAACTGACGTTCCTGAATGGGGCCGAAATTGCCCGACACCCAGACGCGGCGCAGGATGTCGGTGGCCTTGTCGGTCTGCCCGGCGTTCAGCAAGGCGCGGCCATAAGCCATTGCCCCGTCAACGGTTTGCCAGGGATAGCTGTCAAACCAGTTCAACACATCCTGATCGGGGGTGGCGGCGGTGATGGCTTCTTCCGCCCGCTTGGTCATGGCGGAAACCTGCGGCCAATTGGGATTTTCGCGGATGAAGTCGGTGATATCCTCGAACGACGCCCCGCCGTTGGGCTGGGTGTATTGCATCCACTGCACGACCTTCAGCAACAGCTTGCTGTGGGCGCGTCCAGCGGTGCGGCGCGCCCCGTCGAAGTCGTCATGTTGGGCGGCGTCGAAAGCCAGCTTGTAAAGGCGCTCATCCTCGGGCGACAGCAGATTGGCGCTGGCCGGAGCCGCCCCCGCCAGGGCGGAGGCCACGAAAGCGGCGAGAAACCATTTTTTCACAAGCGGCAACCCTGGATTATTGATCG
>JASLCK010000114.1 GCA_030151865.1 Rhodospirillaceae bacterium
GGCACCGGCTCGCACACCAACTTCAACGCCATCGAATCGTGCCGCGCCAATTCGATCTTCACCAACGTCGCGCTGACCGATGACGGCGATGTGTGGTGGGAAGGCCTGACCGAGGACAAGCCCGCCCACGTGATCGATTGGAAGGGCCGCGACTGGACCCCGGCCAGCGCCGAGCCGGCTGCTCATCCGAACAGCCGTTTCACCGCCCCGGCCAGCCAGTGCCCCTCGATCGACCCCGATTGGGAAAACCCCGCCGGTGTGCCGATCTCGGCCTTCCTGTTCGGTGGCCGTCTGTCCAAGAACATGCCGCTGGTGTTCCAGTCCTTCAACTGGGCCCATGGCGTCTATCTGGGCGCGACCATGGGTTCGGAAGCGACCGCCGCCGCCGTTGGCCAGGCCGCCATCCGCCGCGACCCGATGGCCATGCTGCCGTTCTGCGGCTATCACATGGCTGATTACTGGAGCCATTGGCTGAACGTTGGCCGCAAGCTGAGCAATCCGCCCGCCATCTTCCGCGTCAACTGGTTCCGTAAGGACGCCAACGGCAAGTTCATGTGGCCGGGCTTCGGCGACAACATGCGCGTGCTGAAGTGGATCGTCGATCGCGTTCAGGGCCGTGGTTTCGCCGTGGAAAGCCCGCTGGGCTTCATGCCGCGTCATGAAGACCTGGAATGGAAGGGCTTGGACTTCGACGAAGACAAGTTCTACGAACTGATGGCCGTTGACCGTGATGCCGGTCTGGCTGAAGAGCGTGATCATGAAGTGCACTTCGAAAAGTTCTTCGATCGTCTGCCGAAGGAATTCGTCAACGAACGCGAACTGCTGAAGGGCCGTCTGTGGCGCTCGGCCAGCCGTTGGGAACTGGCGCGCGGCAAGAAGTAAGCCTGCACGTCTGTTTCACGGAAGTGTTACTGGTTGGGGCTGCCTCTCGCGGGCAGCCCCTTCCTGTATGGGAAGGAAAAAGCCACTTTATGACTGTGGAAATCTCGGAAATCGAAACGCCCTGCATCAAGGTCTGCAAGATCGTCCAGCGAACCGGCATTTGCCGGGGCTGCTATCGGACGGTCCCGGAGATCAAGGCCTGGAAAACCGCGACCGTCGAGCAACGTCAGGCCATTCTGGCCACTTTGCCGGAACGCGCGAGCTTGATCGACGACGGAGAAGCCTGAGCTTTAACGCCGTTTGTCCAAGAATGCGGCCCCTTTGGGACATTGTCCTAAGGGGCAATATCCCTGTCTGGGAAAACGATGCTCTACTGCTCTTGGGTGGAGAGCGGACTTTACTTTCTAATCCTGCCGCTTTGCCGCCGCCTTTGGGCCGCGGCTTTTTTTGCGCCTGCACCGCCCCGAGAAGCGCGGATATCCTGGGTTTTTCCCTCTCCAACAGTGCAATGCACAAAAAATAGTCGCAATAACTTTGCGCCTGTTTTTTGTGCTGAAATGTCAACTGCCCTGGTGCGGTTCTGGTCCATAGTGGCACGACTGGAACGACGGATCGGGGGACAACCATGGCCGCATATCGCCAAAGACTGGGGACGGAAACCTTTGTCTTCGATGACTTGAAGGCATTGTTGGCGGCAGCGTCGCCCCGGCGTTCGGGGGACGAATTGGCCGGTCTGGCCGCCGCATCGGATGCCGAGCGGGTTGCCGCCCGGCGGGCGCTGGCCGATTTGCCGCTGGTGACGTTTCTGGAAGAGCCGCTGATCCCTTATGAAAGCGATGAAGTCACCCGCCTGATCATGGATAACCACGACGTTGCTGCCTTTGCCCCGGTGGCAGGCATGACCGTGGGGGAACTGCGCGACTGGTTGCTGTCCTATCAAGCCGATTCCGCCGCCTTGTCCCGGCTGTCCCCCGGTCTGACCCCGGAAATGGTCGCGGCTGTCAGCAAGATCATGCGCAATCAGGATTTGATTGCCGTGGCGTCGAAATGTCGGGTGGTCACGGCTTTTCGCACCACCATTGGGTTGGAGGGCCGTTTGTCGTCGCGGCTGCAACCCAATCATCCCACCGATGATCCGGCCGGAATCGCCGCATCGACCTTGGATGGCCTGCTGTTCGGCATGGGCGATGCGGTAATCGGCATTAATCCCGCCACAGACAACCTGCCTGCCTGCACCGCCTTGTTGTCCATGCTCGACGAGATGCGCCAGCGCTATGACATTCCCACCCAATCCTGTGTGCTGACCCATGTCACCACGACTATCCAGGCCATGGAAAAGGGAGCGCCGGTTGATCTGGTGTTTCAATCCATCGCTGGGACCGAAGCCGCCAATGCCGGGTTTGGTGTCAGCCTGTCGATCCTGAAGGAAGCCCATGACGCCGCCCGCTCTTTGGACCGGGGTACGGTGGGCGACAATGTGATGTATTTCGAAACCGGGCAAGGCAGCGCGTTGTCGGCCAATGCCCATCATGGCGTCGATCAGCAAACCGTCGAAACCCGCGCCTATGCGGTGGCCCGCGCCTTCAAGCCGCTGTTGGTCAACACGGTGGTGGGGTTCATCGGGCCAGAATATCTCTACGACGCCAAGCAGATCATCCGCGCCGGTCTGGAAGATCATTTCTGCGCCAAGCTGCTGGGCGTGCCGATGGGTGTGGACGTTTGCTACACCAATCACGCCGAGGCTGATCAGGACGATATGGACACCCTGATGACCCTGCTGACGGTGGCGGGCGTCAATTTCCTGATTGCCCTGCCGGGTGCCGACGACGTGATGCTGAATTATCAAAGCTTGTCCTATCACGACGTGCTGGGCTTGCGGCATCTGCTGGGGCGTCGCCCCGCCCCCGAATTTGAAAATTGGCTGGAACGCATGGGCATGCTGGATGGCAAACGCCGGGTTGCCCCGGTGTTGCCGGGCAGTCAGGCCATGCTGCGTCTGTTGGGGAGCTGACCGCCATGAGCACCGTGCAACATCTTGATCCCTGGTCGCGTTTTCGCAACGCCACCCGCGCCCGCATTGGTTTGGGCCGCAGCGGCGACGCCCTGCCCACCAACGCCTTGCTGGATTTTCAATTCGCCCATGCTCAGGCCCGTGATGCCGTGCATAGCGCCGTCGATTTCGATGCGCTAGAGGCCGATCTGGCCCCGCTTTCCTGCCTGCGGGTGAAAAGTCAGGCGACCGATCGTTCGGTATATCTGCGTCGTCCCGATTTAGGTCGTCGTTTGGCCGAGAATACTGTCCTGCCGCAAGGCGACTGGGATGTGGTGTTCGTCGTTGCCGATGGCCTGTCGGCTGCCGCCGTGCAGGATCATGCCGCACCAACCTTGAAAGCCTGTCTCAACCGGTTGCAAACCGGTTGGAAGGTAGCCCCGGTGGTCTTGGCTTCACAAGCCCGTGTCGCGCTGGGTGACGAGATTGGACAACGGATGGGCGCGCGCCTGTGCGCCTTGTTGGTCGGTGAACGGCCCGGTCTGTCGGTGGCCAACAGCTTAGGCATCTACCTGACTTGGGGCCCCCAACTGGGGCGCAAGGATTCCGAACGCAACTGCATATCGAACGTTCATTCCGACGGCCTCAGTCATGACGGCGCGGCGGACAAACTGGTCTGGCTGCTTGGCCAAGCCAGGGATCGGCGTCTGACCGGCGTTGATCTTAAGGAAGACGCGGGCTCTGCCTTGCCTGCGCACAACAGTGGAAACGCCGTCGCCGGTCCCTCGGGCCGGGCTGAAAAGTCTATCAGGGAGTAAGGGGAACCATCATGTCGGATAGCAAATCAACAGAACTTAAAAAGAGCCTGACCGGCCTGCACCTTTGGGGCATCGCGGTCGGACTGGTGATCTCGGGCGAATATTTCGGCTGGAGCTATGGTTGGGCGCAGGCAGGTACGTTGGGCTTTCTGCTGACCACTATCTTCATCGCCCTGATGTACACCACCTTCATCTTCAGCTTTACCGAACTGACCACCGCCATTCCGCATGCGGGCGGGCCGTTCGCCTACAGCTATCGCGCTTTCGGTCCGGCGGGCGGTTTTGTCGCCGGGTTCGCCACCTTGATCGAATTCGTCTTTGCACCCCCGGCCATCGCCTTGGCCATCGGCGCTTACCTGAATGTCCAGTTTCCCGGCCTTGATCCCAAGACCGCGGCCGTTGGGGCCTATCTGGTCTTTATGACGCTGAACATCATGGGCGTGACCATCGCCGCCACCTTCGAGCTGTTCGTCACCGTGCTGGCGATCATCGAATTGCTGGTGTTCATGGGTGTGGTGTCGCCGGGCTTCTCGTGGGTGAATTTCGCCGCCAAGGGCTGGGCGGGTGAGGACGTCTTCACTGCCACCAGCATGGGCGGTATTGTCGCCGCCATTCCGTTTGCCATCTGGTTCTTCCTGGCCATCGAAGGGGCCGCCATGGCCGCCGAGGAAGCCAAGGATCCCAAGCGCACCGTTCCCCTGGCCTATATTGCGGGCATTCTGACCCTGGTGGTTCTGGCCTTCGGCACCATGGTTTTCGCCGGTGCGGTGGGCGATTGGAGCGCGCTGTCCAACATCAACGATCCGCTGCCCCAGGCCATGAAGGCTGTGGTGGGTGAAAGCAGCGGTTGGCTGCACATGCTGGTGTGGATCGGTCTGTTCGGTCTGATCGCGTCGTTCCACGGCATCATCATGGGTTATTCCCGCCAGATCTTCGCCCTGTCGCGGGCCGGGTTCCTGCCGCCGGTGCTGTCCAAGGTGCATCCCACCCGCAAGACCCCCCATTGGGCCATCATCGCGGGCGGCGTGGTCGGCATTGCCGCCATCTATTCCGACGAACTGTTGTCCTTCGGCGGCCAGCCGCTGACTGCCAACATCGTCACCATGTCGGTGTTCGGCGCCATCGTCATGTACATCATGAGCATGGCCAGCCTGTTCCGTCTGCGTAAGACCGAACCCTTGCTGGACCGTCCGTTCCGGGCACCCCTGTATCCGGTGTTCCCAGCCATTGCGCTGGTCACCGCCACGATCTCGCTGGTGACGATGATCTATTACAACCTGTTGGTCTTCGGCATCTTCGTTGGCCTGTTCGCGGTGGCTTGGCTGTTCTACCGCTTCACCGCCGATCTGCGCAGCTCGGCCGATTCCGACGCCCTGCTGGAAGTGGCGCAGATGGAAGCCCGCAGCCTGGCCGACTGACCACGCTCCTGGTCATCGGCTGACCCCAAGACCACCGCCGCGCCCCTGTCCGCGGTGGTGGTCTTGGATTTTCGGCACGGCAATTGCCATGTAACGGAAAGCAATACCGCCCCTTGGGGCGGGCATGTCCCGGATTTGACGGGCTTGGATGGTGGCAGAATGACCTTAACGGTCTGATAACAGACAGTTTCGGGACATAGAACCAGCAGTGATCAAGCTTTAGAGTTGGGGACGGGAGAGCAAGGCCATGACAGTCACAGGCTCAGATTTTGTGCAGATGACGCCAAAAGCTTGTTCATCTTCCATCGCGGGGCGCCGCAATATCCTGGCTGCTGCCGCGTGCGGGGTGGGGCGGTTTATCGGCCGATGCGGCGGTGATGCCGGACGGGTGTTTGGCTTGTCGGGCGTGTCCGAGGACTTGCTGGGCCAGCCAACCGGTGTGCTCGATCTGGGCAGTTATGTCGGCATGATGGAATTGGCCGCTCATGAAACCCGCAACGATAATTTCGGCCTGTGGTTTGGCCAGGAATTCACCCCCGAAATGCTGGGCCTGATTGGGGAAATCGCCATCGCTTCGCCGACTTTGGGCTCGGCGGTGGAAAACCTGGCGCTGCTGTTTCCCTATCACCAGCATGCCACCGAAACCCGCCTGTCGCGGGAAGGCGAGCTGTTTCGCCTGGAATACCGCATTCTCGACGGACAGATCATGCAGCGCCGTCAGGATGCTGAATTGACCATGGGGATGTTTGCCAACGTCTTTCGGCACTGTCTTGGACCGGATTGGGAGCCCGAGGAAGTGCTGTTCGAACATCCCACGCCGGAAGGCTGGCGCGAACATGAACGGGCTTTCCATGCCCCCATTCATTTCAGCCAACGGACCAATGCGGTGGTGTTCCGCGATACGCACCTGACCCGTGCCATGCCCAAGGCCGATCCGGTTCGGCTGGCCCGGTTGCGCGATCAGTTGCTGCGGATTTCCGGCGGCACCGGAACCCTATCCTTTCTCGACCGGGTGCGCGGCGAGGTGCGTAGCCGCCTGCCAGAAGGCTATCCCCATGTTGAGCAAGTGGCCGAATCCCTGAATCTGGCCCGTTGGACCCTGCAGCGTCGTCTGGCCGACCACAATCTCAGTTTTTCCGATCTGGTGGACGGGGTGCGCCTGGAATTGGCCAGTCTGCATCTGCACCAACGGCATTTGCCGGTGTCGGATATCGGCTTCATGCTGGGTTATTCCGAAGTCAGCGCCTTCAGCCGAGCCTGTCGGCGCTGGTTTGGGGCATCGCCGCAAAAAGTCCGTGACCGGTTGGCCGGGCGTTAAGCCTTTTCGGGGTAGAGCGACAGCAAGCCGTCCAGGCTGGCCGGGCAGACGCCCCGCTCGGTGATCAGGGCGGTGACCAGACGGGCCGGGGTGACGTCAAAGCCGTAATTGGCCGCCGGGCTGCCATCGGGGGTGACCTGGACGGTCATGATGGTCCCATCCTCGGTCTTGCCGGTCATGTGGGTCAATTCGCGGCCGTCGCGGGTTTCGATGGGGATTTGCCGGACCCCGTCGTCAATGGTCCAGTCGATGGTTGGGCTGGGCAGGGCGACATAAAACGGCACCTTGTTGTCGAATGCCGCCAGCGCCTTCAGATAGGTACCGATCTTGTTGCAGACATCGCCCTGGCGGGTGGTGCGGTCGGTGCCGACGATGCACAGATCAACCATGCCATGCTGCATCAAATGCCCGCCCACATTGTCGGCAATCACCGTATGGGGCACACCGTGCCAGTTCAGTTCCCGCGCGGTCAGGCTGGCGCCCTGATTGCGCGGGCGGGTTTCATCGACCCAGACATGCACCGGAATACCCGCTTCGAAGGCCTTATAGACCGGGGCCAGGGCGGTGCCCCAATCGACAGTGGCCAGCCAGCCAGCGTTGCAGTGGGTGAGGATGTTCAGCCGTTCGGCCCCTTGGGCCTGTCGTCGGTTCCACAACGGCTTGATCAGGCTCAGGCCGTGGGTGCCGATGGCTTCATTGATGGCGACATCTTCGTCGGCGATCTCCGCCGCACGGCGGTATGCAGCTTCTAAACGCTGACCTTCGGGCAGGGCCGATAGACAGGCCAGCATGTCGTCCAGCGCCCAACGTAGATTGACCGCGGTCGGACGTGTGGCATAAAGCCGGTCATAGGCCAGACGCAGCCGTTGGTCGGACGCATCGCTGCGCAAGGCCAGAGCCATGCCGTAGGCCGCCGTCGCGCCGATCAGCGGGGCGCCCCGCACCCACATGTCGCGGATGGCTTTTTCGGCGTCTTCCAGATGTTCCAACCGCACGGTTACAAAATCGTGGGGCAGGCGGGTCTGGTCGATGATATCGACGCCCCGCCCGTCTTCGGCAAGCCAAAGAGTGCGGGTGGATTGTCCGTTGATGCGCATGATCTCAACGCCTCAGAACACGGCCCGCCACGGCGTCCAGCTTGGCAATCATAGCGGGGTCGCGGGCGTCGCGGGCGGTGATGATGGCGGTTTCCAGGGCGGTGTGGCAGCCCTTGGGGCAGTCGTCGTCCCGATGGCGCAGCTTGGGGGCGACGGCGCGCACCAGGGCGCGGGCATTGTCGGCGTTGGCCAACAGAACCTTAACGATGGCGTCCACCGTCACATGGTCATGGTCGGGATGCCAGCAGTCAAAATCGGTGACCATGGCGACGGTGGCGTAGCACATCTCGGCCTCGCGGGCCAATTTGGCTTCGGGCATGTTGGTCATGCCGATGACGTCGCAGCCCCATTGACGATAGAGATTGCTTTCGGCCTTGGTGGAAAATTGCGGTCCTTCCATCACCAGATAGGTGCCGCCCCGCTGAACGGGAATGCCAACGTCGCGGGCTGCCTGTTCGCAGGCATCGCCCAGGCGGGCGCAAACAGGATCCCCCAGACCGACATGGGCGACCAAACCGGTGCCGAAAAAGCTTTTGGTGCGGGCAAAGGTGCGGTCGATGAACTGATCGACGATAACAAAGGTGCCGGGGGGCAAATCCTCGCGCAGTGAGCCGACGGCGGACACCGACAGAATCTCGGTGACGCCCGCCCGCTTCAGGGCATCGATATTGGCGCGGAAGTTCAGCTCTGACGGAGGAATGCGGTGACCACGGCCATGGCGGGGTAAGAACACCAGCTTTTGCCCGTCCAACTCGCCGAACATCAACTCGTCCGACGGTTCGCCAAAGGGACTGGCGATTTTTTCCCAGCGGGTATTGGTCAGACCATCGATCTGATAAACGCCGCTGCCGCCGATGATGCCCAATACGGGTTCGCCCATGATCCGCTCCGACATTCCATGAAATCCAGGACTTTCAGGAATATCGGAGCGGTTGGGTGTTGTCGATCACAGACTTTACGACTTGTCGGTGTGGGGCGGCGGCAGCAATTCGGCTTCCCGCAATTCGCGGAAGCGCCACGCCCATAGGGCAACCACCAGGATGGTGCCGAACCCGCCGATGATCACAGACGGTACTGTGCCGAACCAGGCGGCGGTCAAACCGGATTCAAATTCGCCCAGTTCGTTGCTGGCTCCGATGAACACCAGGCTGACGGCGCTGACACGGCCGCGCATTTCGTCGGGGGTGCCCAACTGGATCAGGCTTTGCCGGACATAGACGCTGACCATGTCGCAAGCCCCCAGAGCCACCAGCGCCGCCAGCGACAGGAAGAAGTTGGTGGACAGACCAAAGAGGATGGTAGCGACGCCAAAGCCGCCGACGCAGATGAACATCATCCGCCCGGCTTTATGTTGCAGGGGATGGTGGGCCAGCCACAAAGCGCAGACCGCTGCGCCGACGGCGGGCGCGCTACGCAACACGCCCAACCCCACGGGACCGATATCCAGGATGTCGCGGGCAAATACCGGCAACAGCGCGGTGGCCCCGCCGAACAGCACGGCAAACAAATCGAGTGAGATTGCCCCCAAGACCACCGGCTTGGACCAGACGAAACGCACCCCCGCCAGCAGGCGATCCAGGCTGGCCCCGGCGGCTTCGGCTGGTTTTAGCTGGGTTTTCATCAGCAGGGTCCAGAACACTGATGCCACCAGCAGGACCAGCACCAGGGCATAGACCACCGGCGCACCAAAGCCGAACAATGCGCCGCCAACCGCCGGACCGCCGATCACGGCGATCTGCCAGGCCTGGCTGCTCCAGGCCACCGCATTGGGGAAATGGGCGGGCGGTACCAGCAAGGGCACCAATGACTGCATGGCCGGACCGACAAAGGCCCGCGACGTGCCGAACAGAAACAGCACGACGAAAATCCATTCTACCCGGGGGGTCTCATGCTGGGCGATCACCAGCAAAGCGGCCGAACACAGTGCTTCGATGGACAGGCATACCGTCATGATGCGGCGGCGGTCGAACTTGTCGGCGATGTGTCCGGTGACCAACGAGAAGAGAATTTGCGGCAGGAACAAGACCAGCCCGACATAGCCCAGATCGACGGGGCGATGGGTCAGGTCGTAGACCTGCCAGCCGACCGCCACGGTCTGAATCAATTGCGCCATGTTCGAGAAGAACCGGACCGCCAGGAAAAGCCGGAAGTCACGGTGCCCCAAAGCCACGCGGGAAGAGCTTTTGGGTTTTATGTCGGAGTCGCTCATGGGCCAAGTGTTGGCATAAGCAACCGATCAGGAAAAGAGGATAAAATGTAACAGACTATTTTACTCATATTATCTTTTATTAATTATGTGGACATTATCGCTGGTACCGTCATCTTAGAAAAATGTCATGTTTACGGCACGCTAAGGGCGCATCGTGTGCAGAAGCAGGCAGGGGACCGATCCTTGACGGTCAATCAGCCTGATTGCTATAGCTGTGAAAGCTGTTGTTCTGGCTGGGTTTAGAAGGGGGTGTGGGACGTGAAACGCATTCTTGTCACCGGCGGCGCGGGCTTTTTGGGGTCGCATCTTTGCGAACGGTTGGTGGGGGATGGCCACGATGTGGTCTGCATCGACAATTTCCACACGGGTGCCAAAGCCAACATCCTGCATCTGATGGACAACCCTTATTTCGAGGTGATCCGTCACGATGTGACTTTCCCGCTCTCGCTCGAGGTGGACCAGATTTACAATCTGGCCTGTCCGGCCTCGCCAGTGCAGTACCAGTTTGACCCGGTGCAAACCATTCGCACCAGCGTTCTGGGCGCGATCAATGTGCTCGATCTGGCCAAGCGGGTGAAGGCGCGGGTGTTCCAGGCTTCGACGTCAGAAGTTTATGGCGATCCGACCGAACATCCCCAGACGGAAGCCTATCGCGGCAACGTCAACACCATCGGCCCGCGCGCCTGTTATGACGAGGGCAAGCGTTGCGCCGAAACGCTGTTCTTTGACTATCACCGCCAATACGGTCTGGAAATCCGCGTCGCCCGCATCTTCAACACCTATGGGCCGCGCATGCATCCCAATGACGGGCGAGTCGTATCAAACTTCATCGTCCAGGCCCTGCGGGGCGAGGACATCACCATCTATGGTGAAGGACAGCAGACCCGCAGCTTCTGTTATGTGGAAGATCTGATCGAGGGCATCGTTCGCCTGATGGGTGCGCCTGGTTCGGTGTGTGGGCCGATCAATTTGGGCAATCCCCATGAAATGACCATTCGCGAACTGGCCGAACAGGTTCTGGATTTGGTGGGCTCGAAATCCAGACTGATCTTCAAGCCATTGCCCCAGGACGATCCGACCCAACGTCAGCCCAATATCGAAAAAGCCCGTAATCTGCTGGACTGGCAGCCCCGTGTGCCGATAAAAACCGGTTTGGCCAAGACCGTCGCTTATTTCGAGGAAAGCCTGAAGCAGAACCGCTTCACCGAATTGCGTCCGGCTTGACAGCATCGCAAGACCAAGCAGACACAGGCAAAGGGCAGGTCAGCCCATGACCGACATCAAGACGTCCCGTTTTCACTCGAGCCGGGCAGGAATCGCTTTTGCCCATGACATGGTGATGGCTGGTTTGTCACTGGTGGCGTCTTTATGGCTGCGCCTGGGTGATCGGCTGTGGACTGCGTGGAGCGTTGATCGGCTGGTCTTTACCGCCCTGTTGTTTTCGGTTTGCGCCGGTTTGGTGTTCCTGTCCTTGCGGCTTTACCGTGGGATTTGGCGTTATGCCTCGATCAATGACCTGATCAACATTGCCAAGGCGGCGGTCCTGTCGGTGGCGGTCTTCGTTCCAGCTTTGTTTCTGGCCAACCGTCTGGCCGATTATCCCCGCTCGGCGCTGGCGTTGAACATTTGTGTTCTGGGGATGTTTCTGGGCGGCCCGCGTCTGATCTATCGTTATCTGAAGGATCGCCGCCAAGGCGAGGCCGGTCAGAAGACGGGCGGGCGCCGAGTGCCGGTACTGCTGGTGGGCGCTGATGATCCGGCGGAGTTGTTTATCCGCGCTACGGCGCGTGCCGATGCCCAATATCAGACGGTCGGGATGCTGTCGGATCAGTTGGATCGGATGGGGCGCAATATTCACGGCGTCCCGGTTCTGGGCAGGATTGATGATCTGGAACAGGTGGTGGCCGATCTGAAACAGGCGGGAAGTGCACCAGAACGCTTGGTCGTGACCGATGAAAGCCTGTCCGGTGTTGTCGTCCGTCGCCTGCTGGATCGCGCCGATCAGATCGGTCTGGGGCTGGCCCGCCTGCCCAAGCTGACCGACTTGAAAAGCGGCCTGTCGGACAAGGTCGAGATTCGCCCCATCGCGGTCGAGGATTTGCTGGGCCGCGCTCAAACACGCCTGGATCATGCAGCCATGGCCGCGCTGATCAGGGGGCGCAAAGTATTGGTTACGGGGGCGGGCGGCAGCATCGGCAGCGAACTGGTGCGCCAAGTGTCGGTCTGCGGTCCGGCAGCGTTGACGCTGGTGGAAAGCTCGGAATTCGCCCTTTACACCATTGATCAGGAAGTGCGGAAACGCTGGCCGGATCTATCCTGCCAGACGGTGCTGTGCGATGTGCGCGATGCCGTGCGCGTCGGTGATGTCATGGGCGCGGCCAAGCCCGATCTGGTGTTTCACGCCGCAGCCTTGAAGCATGTGCCGTTGGTCGAGGCCAATCCGTTGGAAGGTTTGCACACCAACGCGCTGGGAACCCGTATCGTCGCTGATGCCTGCCAAAGCCATGGTGTGGCGCTGATGGTGCTGATTTCCACGGACAAGGCCGTCAACCCGCCCAATGTCATGGGCAGCACCAAGCGGCTGGCGGAAAGCTACGTGCAGGCGCTGGATATGGCGCAAAGCGGCACCCGCTATGTCACGGTGCGTTTCGGCAACGTGCTGGGGTCTACCGGGTCGGTGGTGCCGCTGTTTCAAAAGCAGTTGGCGGTGGGTGGCCCTATCACCGTGACCGACCCCGAGATGACCCGCTATTTCATGACCATCCGCGAAGCGGTGGAACTGGTTTTACAGGCGTCGGCGCTGGGGGCATCGAGTGATGCCTATCAAGGCCGGATTTTCGTGTTGGATATGGGCGAGCCGGTCAAGATCGTTCATCTGGCCCGCCAGATGATCCGTCTTGCGGGCTTGCGTCCCGACGAGGATATCAAGATCGAGTTTACGGGCCTGCGCCCCGGGGAAAAGCTGTACGAGGAAATCTTCCACGGTGCCGAAGCGCCGGTGCCGACCGAGATGGATGGCATTTTGGTGGCTGCCGTGCGGGCCCGTGATCTGGCCCAGGTCAGTGTCGATCTGGATGATTTGGCTCAAGCCTGCGCCGCTTTCGATTTGTCCCGCGCCATGGCCGTTGTGCGCCGTCTGGTGCCCGAATATAGCGGGACAGTCGGTCAATAGGGGCCGGTCAGCGCGTAAAATAGCGTCTGATTTGCCGCCATTGCATAGGAACGGGCTGCAAGAAAGCAGCGGATCGTGATATACCGCCGCGTAAATCAGGCCTTTTCTTTATGACTCTCTCGCCCCAGGGGACTTTCCATGGCTGAACCCGTTATTCGCCGCGCGCTGATTTCCGTTTCCGATAAGACCGGTTTGGTCGATTTCGCCAAGTTCCTGGCGGAACAGGGTGTCGAAATCCTGTCCACCGGTGGTTCGGCCAAGGCGCTGCGCGATGCTGGCGTGCCGGTCAAGGATGTGTCGGAATATACTGGCTTCCCGGAAATGCTTGATGGCCGCGTCAAGACCCTGCATCCCAAGGTGCATGGTGGTCTGTTGGGCATTCGCGGCAATGCCGACCATGAAAAGGCCATGGCCGAACACGGCATCCAAAACATCGATCTGTTGGTGGTCAACCTCTATCCGTTTGAAGCCACCGTCGCCAAGGGCGCGGCCTGGGAAGACTGCATCGAAAACATCGATATTGGTGGTCCGGCGATGATCCGCGCCGCGTCGAAGAACCATGATCATGTGGCCGTGGTCGTCGATGTGCAGGACTATGACCTGATCAAGGAAGAAATGCTGGCCAACAAGGGCGCCACCACCAAGGCCACCCGCGTCAAGCTGGCTGCCACCGCCTATGCTCGTACCGGCGCTTATGACGCCGCCATCTCCAACTGGATGGCCGCGCAGATCGGCGATACCTTCCCGCGTCGTGTTGCTTTTGGCGCCGAGCTGAAGCAGACCCTGCGTTACGGTGAAAACCCGCACCAGAAGGCGGCTTTGTACGTCACCGGCCAGGTTCGTCCGGGCGTTGCTTCGGCCGAGCAGTTGCAGGGCAAGGAACTGTCCTTCAACAACATCAACGATACCGACGCCGCCTTTGAACTGGTGGCCGAGTTTGAAGAACCGACCGTCGCCATCATCAAGCACGCCAATCCTTGCGGTGTGGCGTCGGGCAGCACCATGAAGGATGCCTATCTCAAGGCCCTGACCTGTGATCCGGTTTCGGCTTTCGGTGGCATCATCGCGCTGAACCGTCCGCTGGATGGTTCGACCGCTGAAGAAATCTCCAAGCTGTTCACCGAAGTGGTGATCGCCCCCGAAGCCGACGAAGACGCCCGTAAGATTTTCGCCGCCAAGAAGAACCTGCGTCTGCTGGTCACCCATGGCCTGCCCAACGCGGCGGAACATGGCATGACCGTGCGCACCATTTCGGGTGGCTATCTGCTGCAAAACCGCGATTCGGGCCGTGTCTCGCTGGCGGATTTGAAAGTCGTGACCAAGCGTCAGCCGACCGAGCAGGAACTGAAGGACATGCTGTTTGCCTTCCGTGTCTGCAAGCATGTGAAGTCGAACGCTATCATCTATGTGAAGAACGGTTTGACGGTCGGCATCGGTGCCGGTCAGATGAGCCGCGTCGACAGCTCGCGCATTGCCGCCTGGAAGAGCCGCGAAGCTTCCGAAACCGCTGGTCTGGCTCAGCCCGGCACCATCGGTTCGGTGGTGGCGTCTGATGCGTTCTTCCCCTTCGCTGACGGTCTGTTGGCCGCCGCCGAAGCCGGTGCGACCGCCGTCATTCAGCCGGGCGGGTCGATGCGCGACGCCGAAGTGATTGCCGCCGCCGATGAAAAGGGCCTGGCGATGGTGTTCACCGGCATGCGCCACTTCCGTCACTAAGACGGTCGTTCCTTTACAAAAAAAACCGCCTGTCGCGTTGATCGCGGCAGGCGGTTTTTTGTTGGATTGAGTGTCGGGGGTTAAAGACCGTTGTGGCGGCGCCAAGCTTCCAGCATCAAGACATCCCATAGCGGATACTGCCAGTTACGGCTTCCCGTCAGATGTTCGACCCATTGCTTACGCACTGGTGCGGGATCAATCAGACCGCCGTCATGCAGGCTTTGTTCGGACAGCAAATCTTCGGCCCAGTCGCGCAAGGGGCCGCGCAGCCAACTGTCGATTGGCACGCCGAAGCCCATCTTGGGGCGTTCGATCAGGGCTTGTGGGACATGGCGGTACAAGACCTGGCGCAACAGCCATTTGCCTTTACCGTCCCGGCGTTTGAAGCGTGACGGCAGGCGGAAGGCGAAGTCCACCACCCGATGATCGATCAGGGGCACGCGGGCTTCCAGGGCGACGGCCATGCTGGCGCGGTCCACCTTGGTCAGAATGTCGTCGGGCAGATAGGTAACCAGATCGAGATACTGCATCCGTTCGACAAAATCGGGGATGTCGCGGGCCAAGCTTTCATCCCACAGCAGGCCTTTGGGTTCGTGCCCGCCCGGCACCATGGCGTCGGGATCGGCCCAATGGGATACCAGGCGGCGATAAAGGGCAGCACCCGAGCTTAAACCCAGGACGTCGGCCCCCTTATGCAGCTTGTCGCCTATATGGGCGGGCTTGAAGCGGGCGGGAATGGGCGAAAGCAGGCTGTCCCACAGGTGGGGCGGGATGCTTTTCAGGGCTTGAGCCCCCAACTGCCGCAGCGGTTTGGGGATTTTAGAAATCTTGCCCCACAGCCCGGCCGCGAAATTGTAGCGGTTATAGCCTGCGAACAATTCGTCACCGCCATCGCCTGACAAAGCGACGGTAACATGACGGCGGGTCATTTCCGACACCAGGAAGGTGGGAATCTGCGAGCTGTCGGAAAAGGGTTCGTCGTACCAGTGCGGCAGGTTGGGAATAACCTCCAGCGCGTGGGACGGTTCCACATAGAGTTCAGTGTGATCGGTCTTCAAATGAGCAGCGACGGCTTTGGCGTGTTTGGCCTCATCATAGCCCTGTTCGTTGAAACCGATGGAGAAGGTCCGCACCGGACGCTCGCTTTGCGCCTGCATCAATGCCACTACGGTGGAACTGTCGATGCCGCCCGACAGAAACGCGCCCAGTGGAACATCGGCGATCATGCGCTTGCCCACGGCGTCGGTCAGCAGGGCTTCCAACTGGTCGGTGGCGTCACGGTCGGACAGGTCAAGACGGTTCTTCTGGGCATCGGTGACGATCTGGCGGGGATCCCAGAAGCGGCGGATTTCCGGTTGCCCCCCGTCCTTCAGGGTCAGGATGCAGCCGGGTTCCAGCTTCCAGACATTCTGATAAATTGATAACGGGGCCGGGACGTAGCTGTAACGCAAGAAGGCCGACACCGCGTCACGGTTGATTTGCGCCGTCCATCCCTGATGGGCAGTGAGTGCCTTCAGTTCCGACCCAAACAGGAACAATCCTTCGGGGGTGTGGGTCCAATAGATCGGCTTGATGCCCAGGCGGTCGCGGATCAGGGTCAGGCTGCGTTCCTGGCGATCCCACAAAGCGATGGCGAACATGCCGATCAGCCGTTCGACGGTCTTATCGACGCCCCAGGCGGCGCAGGCTTCCAGAATTACTTCGGTATCGGAATGACCTCGGAAGGTGATACCGGCGGCTTCCAGTTCGGCGCGCATGGGCTGGTGGCTGTAGACTTCGCCATTATAGGCGATGACATAGCGACCAGAGGACGACACCATCGGCTGATGTCCGGCCGGTGACAGGTCGATGATCGACAGGCGCCGCTGCGACAAAGCCAGTCCTGCGGCGTCATCAGTCCAAACCCCCCAATCGTCGGGGCCGCGATGGCGGATGGCGTCGCCCAGGGACCGGGCGACTTCGCCCAGATTGTAACGGCTGGCCGCGCTTGAAATATCGCGGAAACCGGCGATACCGCACATGGCGGGATACTCCTGCTCAGATCGAATGTACCAAGATTGGGTACAGACCTGGGACGATGGCTTGGCCCTTCAGAAGTGTCAAGAATTGCCATTATGGCTTTGTATGTCGGGCCAAGCGATTGTAGGTTTGCAAAGAGTGCCGCCCGCTTCCTGGCGAGGTGCCGGGCCGGTTCTGACAAAGGTGGGGATATGACCAAGATTTTGTTTCTGGTAGCCGAGGACTGGTACTTCCTGTCCCATCGCAAGCTGCTGGCCGATGCCTGTATCGAGCGCGGCTGGGATGTGGTGGTCGCTACCCGCTTGAATGGCCCGGCCGATGTCATGACCCAGGCGGGCTATCAGGTCGCCCCTATCCCGATGAACCGTAGTGGCTTAAATCCGTTTCAGGACCTGAAGACCCTGTGGGCGATCATCCGTCTGTTTCGCCAGCATAAGCCCGATATCGTGCATCTGGTGGCGATGAAGCCGGTGTTGTATGGCGGCATCGCCGCTTTGTTGTGCCGGGTACCCGCCGTCATCAATGCCCTGGGCGGGCTTGGCTATCTGTTTACTGGCAAGCGTCGGATTTTGGCATTGCTGCGGACAGCGGTGCAGGCAGCCATGCGCCTGATGATCAATCGCCCCGGCAGTTATCTGATTTTGCAGAACCAGGACGATTGGCGCGACCTGATCGCCAGCGGTGTCGGCAATCCCGACCGGATGATGCTGGCGCGCGGCGCGGGGGTGGATACTCGCAAACTGGTGCCGGTTCCGCCGCCGCCGGTTCCGCCAGTGGTTTTTACCGCCGTGTGCCGCATGTTGGCAGACAAGGGCATGCGCGATCTGGCCGAAGCGGCGCGGGAAATCCGCCGCCGTCAGATTCCGGCGCAAATCTGGCTGGTGGGGGCTACCGATCCTTTGAACCCCTCGTCGTTGACCGAGGAAGAATTGAAAGGCTGGGAGGCCGAGGGAATCCTGCGTTGGTTAGGGCACCGCAGCGACATCGGCGCGGTCTGGGCGATGTCCCATGTGGCCGTTCTGCCGTCATACCGGGAAGGATTGCCCAAGGCCCTGTTGGAGGCTGCCGCTTGTGGCAAGCCGATCATCACCACCGACGCCCAAGGGTGTCGCGAAGTCATCGATGACGGGGTCGAAGGGATTATGGTGCCGGTCAAGCAACCCCAAGCCTTGGCCGATGCCATCCAAAAACTGGCTGAGGATCAAGCCCTGCGCCAGCAAATGGGCCAAGCCGCCAGAGATCGGGCGGTGCATCTTTACGATACCGAATTGATCCTGCACCAGCACCTTGACCTTTACGATCAGGCCTTGGCTCAAACCAAACGATAAAATCTGAACGGAAGGAAGACCTGACGGGCGTCAGGTCTTCAGATGATACGGCACATCGACGATGATGCGGCTATAGGTGTCGTCCGGTCCCTTGCGATAGAGCAAGGCGGCCTTCAGCATCAGGCCGGTCTGATTGTGCAGCAGGTGATGCCACCATTTGCGCGGCACGAACAGCGGCAGCACCACCACGGCCGGCCCTCGCTCAGGCTCGCGGGCATCCACCTCGTCCAAATAATCCATCAGGGGCGCGACGATCGAGCGATAGGGGCTTTCCAGAACCACCAGCGGTTCGGAGAAGCGCAACGCCTTCCAGGCCAGTTGCAATTCGGCCGTGGCCTCAGGTTCCAGATTGATTACCACGGCAGTAACGTCGCGCGACAGCGACCGGGCATGGTTCATCGCCGCCAGGGTGCCGCGGTGCAGCTTGGACACTGGCACAATCACCTTGGGTTCGACAGACGATAAAGCCCGCATGAACTGGCCGATGCCACCCAAGCGCGGCGACAGTTCGCGGGTCACTTTTTCGTAGTGACGCTTGACCTTCTGGAACAGGTAAAGCAGTACCGGGATCAACACCAGGATGATCCAGGCCCCTTCGGCGAATTTGCTTTCGATGATCACCAACAGGGCGATCAGGGTGCAGACGCAGCCGACGCCGTTGACAGTGGCTTTCCATTCCCAGCCGGGACTTTGCAGCCGGGCCCAGCGCAGCACCATCCCCGCCTGTGATAGCGAGAAACCGGTGAACACGCCGACGGCGTAAAGCGGTACCAGGGCATCGGTCGAGCCGTTGAACAGGATGATCAGCACGATGGCCAGACCGGCGAGTGCGACAATGCCGTTGGTGAAGGCCAAGCGGTCGCCCAAGTTGGACAATTGGCGCGGCAGGTAATCGGCTTTGGCCAGAACCGAGGCCAGCATGGGAAAGCCCGCGAACGACGTATTGGCCGCCAGCATCAGGATGAGCGCGGTGGCAGCCTGGAAGACGAAGTACAGCGCGCCATGGCCGAAGACCGAACGGGCAATCTGAGAAATCACCGATTCTTCTTCCCTTGGCACCACGTCCAGATGGAAGGCCAAGGTGGTGATGCCGATGAACATCACCGCCAGCAGGCCGGACATGACGATCAGGGTGGTGCTGGCGTTGCGCGGCGCGGGATCGCGGAAGGCGGGAACGCCGTTGGACACCGCCTCGACACCGGTCATGGCCGTACAGCCCGAGGAGAAGGCCCGTAACAGCAACAACAGGCCAATGGTTTGACCACCGCTGACGGCGGCATCATGGGCGGCCTTGATATCCGGCAGCACATGCAGACGCCCGGTCGCCATGCCAAAGGCGCCCATCCCCACCAGCAACAGCACCAGGGCGATGAAGATATAGGTGGGGATAGCGAAAATCCCGGCGGATTCCTTCATGCCGCGCAGGTTCAGCCACGTCACCAGAATGATCGAGATGATGCAGAGCAGTACCGTATGGGGCAAAAGCTCGGGGAAGGCGGACGTCACGGCGCGAATGCCCGCCGATAC
>JASLCK010000144.1 GCA_030151865.1 Rhodospirillaceae bacterium
CCCGCCACCGCCGACGTCATATGATCGATGCGGTCAATGGTCCCGCCGATGTCACGGACCGCCGCCACCGCCGCATCCGTCCCGCTTTGCACGGCGGCAATCTGACGGGTGATATCATCGGTAGCGCGGGCCGTTTGCCCGGCCAAATCCTTCACCTCGTGCGCGACCACGGCAAAGCCCTTACCCGCTTCGCCCGCACGGGCACTTTCAATGGTGGCGTTCAGGGCCAAAAGATTGGTCTGACTGGCAATGGTGCTGATCAGATGCACAATCTCGCCAATCCTGGTGGCGCTGTCGGCCAGTCCCTGGATTTCCTGATTGGTGCGATTGGCCTGCTCCACGGCGTCCCGGGCAATGGTGCTGGACTGGGAAACCTGACGTCCGATTTCCTGAATGGACGCCCCCAATTCAGCTTCCGCCGCGGCAACCTGTTCGACATTACGGGTGGCAATGCCAGCCGCCTGCACCGCCGCCTGGGTCTGGCGCTTGGTTTGTTCGGCATTGGCCGACATGGCGTTGGCCGAGCCATGCAGCCGCTCCGCCGAAGCGGCAACCGTACCGACCACCCCTTTGACCCGCGCTTCCAAGCGATCGGCCAAGTCGCGCATGTCGGTTTTGCGCCGCTGTCGGGCCTGTTCGGCCTGAAGCGCCTGCTCGGCTTCCAGACGCTGCTTGTCCTGGGCATTGGCGCGGAAAATTTCCAGCGCATCGACCATATCGCCGATGTCATCCTGACGATGGGTCAGGCCGGTTTGCGCCGACAGATCCCCATGGGCCAACCCATGCATCGCCCGAGTGATCTTGCGCAACGGCAAACCGATGGTCCGCCGCGACAGCAATAAAGAAGCGGCAAATCCCAGCGATGCCACCAAGGTCACCGTCAAAGTCACCCAGACCTTGACCGAATCCACCGACGTCATGAACTGAGCCAACGGAATGCCGACATAAAGGATACCGACGACCTTATGACTGGCATCGAAGATCGGATCATAGCCGGTGATATAGGGCTGCCCCAGAATATCAACGATGCCGCGAAAGGATTGAGACGCCCCAAAAACCGCATCATAGGCAGCATTGCGGGCCAGTTTGGTCCCAATGGCGCGGCTGCCGTCATCCTTTTTGACATTGGTAGCGACCCGAGTGTCGCCCATGAAAACGGTCGCGGTACCACCCACCAGTTCCGCTACCTTATCGACAATCGTGTAATTGCCGTTCAGCACCTTTTGTCCGGCCCACAGTTTGTCTTCGGCCTGACGATAGCCCTCGCCCTGCAATTCCAGTTCATGCCACGCCACCCGCATATTGCGGTCAATGGACTCGCGCCCGGAGCGGTTGGCTTCCATGTTCAGAATGTAAAGGCAGGCAGCCAAAATAGCCCCGCCCATCAGGACGTTATTGGCCAGAGTGATCACGGCAGCCTTTGCCGCCACCGTCATACGCGCCATCGCAAACACCATCTCACCCCATTTCGACTCGTAAACCCCCAGCGGTCCCAAGCCATTTTCACAAGATAAGTAAATCGAACGGGGTTTGAGAATAAAAAAATTCCTCCCCAGGGTTTCCCCTGGGAAGGAATTCCAAGCCTTAGGATATCGGACGGATGCTTAACGCGGCAGTTCCGAGAAACCCATCAGATATTCGTCGATGGCGCGGGCGGCCTGACGGCCTTCGCGGATCGCCCACACCACCAGCGACTGACCACGGCGCATGTCGCCAGCGGCGAACACCTTATCGACCGAAGTGCGATAAGTGTTGGTGTCGGCCTGAACGTTGCCGCGGCCATCCTTGGCAACGGCCAGATCGGCCAGCAAGCCTTCGTGCAGCGGATGGACGAAGCCCATGGCCAGCAGCACCAGATCCGCCTTCAAGGTGAATTCAGTGCCCGCGATGGGCTGCATCTTGGCGTCCACCTCGACGGCACGAACGCCGATGACGCGGCCGTTTTCGCCGATCAGAGACTGGGCGGTGACACCCCAACGACGGGTGCAGCCTTCCTCGTGCGAGGTCGAGGTGCGCAGCTTGTTCGGCCACAACGGCCAAGTGACGGCCTTGTTTTCCTTGACCGGCGGCTTGGGCATGATTTCCAGCTGCGTCACCGACAAGGCACCATGACGGTGCGAGGTGCCGACGCAGTCGGAACCAGTATCACCGCCGCCGATCACCACCACATGCTTACGCTTGGCGTGCAGTTCCGGCCCTTCGAACTGTTCGCCGGAAACGCGGCGGTTGTTCTGCCCCAGGAATTCCATGGCGAAGTGAACACCCGCCAGATCGCGGCCCGGCACCGGCAGATCGCGCGGCTTTTCCGAACCACCCGTCAGCAGCACCGCGTCGAAATCACGCATCAATTCCTTGGCGGAAATATCCACGCCGACATTGACGCCGGTGCGGAACACCACGCCTTCAGCGCGCAGCTGGGCGGCGCGGCGTTCGACCACCTTCTTGTCCAGCTTGAAGTCGGGGATGCCGTAACGCATCAGCCCGCCGACATAGCGGTTCTTTTCGAACAAGGTAACGGCATGACCGGCGCGGGCCAGTTGCTGGGCGGCGGCCAGACCGGCCGGACCGCCGCCAACCACGGCGACCTTCTTGCCGGTGGCGGGCTTGGGCAGCTCGGCCTTGATCCAGCCTTCTTCCCAGCCGCGTTCGACGATGGCGTATTCGATGTCCTTGATGGTCACCGGGCTGTCGGTGATGTTCAGGGTACACGACTGTTCGCACGGGGCCGGGCAAATGCGGCCGGTCATTTCCGGGAAGTTGTTGGTCGAATGCAGCACCGTCAGCGCATCGCGCCAACGGCCCTGATAGACCAGATCGTTCCATTCCGGAATGATGTTGTTGACCGGGCAGCCCGAGTGGCAGAACGGCACGCCGCAATCCATGCAGCGCGCGCCCTGACGCACCAGGGTGTCTTCATCCTGCGGGACGATGAATTCGTTGTAATGCCGCAGACGTTCCTCGACCGGACGGGTTCCATGTTCCTGGCGGTCGAATTCCTTGAAACCAGTAGGCTTTCCCATTTTATTCCGCTCCCACCAGGGCTTGGGTCGCGGCTTGCGCCGCCTGCATCGCTTCCAGGGCCTTGCGGTAATCCACCGGCATGACCTTGACGAACTTGCGGATGTAGTAGTCCCAGTTTTGCAGGATCTGTTCCGCCCGCACGCTGTTGGTATAGCGGCGGTGGTTTTCGATCAGGGTTTGCAGACGCAGGGCGTCGTGGCGGGTCATGTCGGACGACACGTCCACCAGACCATGGCCTTCCAGATCGCCGCCCGACCAATCGCGGGACGCGCTGGCTTCATGCTCGTCCGAGATGGGGGCCAGTTCGACCATCGACAGGTTGCAACGGCGTTCGAAATCGCCAGTTTCATCCAGCACATAGGCGATACCGCCGCTCATGCCCGCCGCGAAGTTGCGGCCGGTCTGGCCCAACACCACGACGATGCCGCCGGTCATGTATTCGCAACCGTGGTCACCCACACCTTCGACAACCGCAGTGGCGCCGGAATTGCGCACGGCAAAGCGTTCGCCCGCCACGCCGCGGAAGTAGCATTCGCCGCTGATCGCACCGTAAAGCACGGTGTTGCCGACGATGATGTTGTCTTCCGCCACCAGCTTGGACTTGTTGGACGGCATCACGACGATGCGGCCACCCGACAGGCCCTTGCCCACATAGTCGTTGCCTTCACCGGTCAGTTCCAGGCTGACGCCCTTGGCCAGGAAAGCGCCGAAGCTCTGCCCGGCGGTGCCGGTCAGGCGGACGGTGATGGTGTCATCGGGCAAGCCCGCATGGCCGTAACGCTTGGCCACCTGACCCGACAGCATGGCGCCCACCGAACGATCGACGTTCTTGACGTCGAGATCGATCAGCACCGGGGTCTTCTTTTCCAAAGCCGGGGTGGCCTTGGTGATCAGGGTGCGGTCCAGGATGGTATCCAGGCCGTGATCCTGATTTTCCGTATGACGGATGGCCGCATTGGCCCCGACTTCCGGGCGATGGAACAGCTTGGAGAAGTCCAGCCCCTTGGCCTTCCAGTGGGCGATGGCTTCGCGGGTGTCCAACAGATCGGTGCGGCCAGTCAGATCCGACAGCTTGCGCATGCCCAGTTCGGCCATGATTTCACGCACTTCCTCGGCAACGAAGAAGAAGTAGTTGATCACATGCTCCGGCTGGCCGGTAAAGCGCTTGCGCAGTTCCGGGTCCTGGGTGGCAACGCCAACCGGGCAGGTGTTCAGATGGCACTTGCGCATCATGATACAGCCCGCCGCGATCAACGGCGCGGTGGCAAAGCCGAATTCATCGGCCCCCAACAGGGCCCCGATCACCACGTCGCGGCCGGTACGCAGACCGCCGTCAACCTGGACGCAGATACGGCCGCGCAGACGGTTCAGCACCAGGGTCTGCTGGGTTTCCGCCAACCCCAGTTCCCAGGGACCGCCCGCATGCTTGATGGAGGTCAGCGGCGAAGCGCCGGTGCCGCCGTCATAGCCGGACACGGTCACATGATCGGCGCGGGCCTTGGACACGCCGGCGGCAACGGTGCCGACGCCAGTTTCCGACACCAGCTTAACCGAGATGCGCGCACCCGAATTGACGTTCTTCAGATCGAAAATCAGCTGGGCCAAATCTTCGATCGAATAGATGTCATGGTGCGGCGGCGGGCTGATCAGACCGACGCCGGGGGTCGAGTGGCGGGTCTTGGCGATGGTGGCGTCCACCTTGTGGCCGGGCAACTGCCCGCCTTCGCCGGGCTTGGCGCCCTGAGCCATCTTGATCTGAATGTCGTCGGCATTGACCAGATATTCGGCGCTGACGCCGAAACGGCCCGACGCCACCTGCTTGATGGCCGAGCGCAGCGAATCACCATTGGCCAGCGGCACAAAACGATCCGCCTGTTCGCCGCCTTCGCCGGTGTTGGACTTGCCGCCAATCCGGTTCATGGCGATCGCCAAGGTGGTGTGCGCTTCACGGCTGATGGAGCCGAAGCTCATGGCACCCGTGGCGAACCGCTTGACGATGTCGACAGCGCTTTCCACTTCATCCAGCGGCACCGGCTTGGCGGCGGGCTTGAAGCGGAACAGACCGCGCAGGGTCATCAGGCGTTCGTTCTGTTCGTTGACCAGACGCGAGAATTCGCGGAAACGGTCGCGGGAATTGCCGCGCACCGAATGCTGCAAGGCCGCGATGGTTTCCGCCGTCCACATATGGTCTTCGCCGCGCACGCGCTGCGCATATTCGCCGCCCACGTCCAGCATCGACTTCAGTTCCGGGGCAGCGCCATAGGCGGCGCGGTGACGACGCACCGCTTCCTCGGCGATTTCCAGAGCGCCCACGCCTTCGATATTGGACGAGGTGCCCTTGAAATAGGTGCCGATGAACTGGCTCGACAGGCCGATAGCGTCGAAAATCTGCGCGCCGCAATAGGACTGATAGGTGCTGATGCCCATCTTGGCCATGACCTTCAAGATGGCCTTGTCCACGCCCTTGATGAAGCGCTTGTTCAACTCGTGCGCGCTGACATGTTCAGACATGCCGTCGCGCAGGCTTTCCAGGGTTTCGAACACCAGATAGGGGTTGATGGCTTCGGCACCGTAACCAGCCAGGGCGCAGAAGTGATGCACTTCGCGGGCTTCGCCGGTTTCCACCACCAGACCCACTTCGGTACGACGACGCAGATCGATCAGGTGATGGTGAATGGCCGAAGTGGCCAGCAGCGACGGGATCGGGATACGGTTCGGGCCGACGGCGCGGTCCGACAGGACAACGATGTTGGCCCCTTCGGACACCACGCGGGTCACTTCTTCCCGCAACTCGGCGATACGCTTTTCCATCCCCTCGGCCCCTTGCGAGGCGGGCCAGGTGATGTCGAGAGTGACCGAGCGGAAGGCGTTGGCGACGTGTTCGCCGATGGCGCGGATCTTTTCCAGATCTTCGTTGGTCAGGATCGGCTGACGTACTTCCAGACGCTTGCGTTCGTTGACGCCGGGCTTGCCCAACAGGTTGGGACGCGGGCCGATGAACGACACCAGGCTCATCACCGCTTCTTCGCGGATCGAATCGATCGGCGGATTGGTGACCTGGGCGAAGTTCTGCTTGAAGTAGTTAAACAGCGGCTTGGGCTTGGACGACAGCACCGCCAGCGGGGTGTCGGTGCCCATGCTGCCCACGCCTTCCTGGCCCGTGAGCGCCAGCGGGGTCAGCAGGAATTTGACGTCTTCCTGGCTGTAGCCGAAGGCCTGCTGGCGGTCCAGCAGAGTGGCCGGATCGGTCGGACGGGCCAGCACGGTGGCGGGCAGGTCTTCCAGGACGATCTGCGACTGGGCCAGCAGTTCGTGGTAGGGATGCGCATTGGCCAATTCCGACTTGATTTCGGAATCATCAATGATGCGGCCCTGCTCCAGATCGATCAGCAGCATCTTGCCGGGCTGCAAACGCCACTTTTTGGCGATCTTTTCTTCCGGAATGGTCAAAACGCCCATTTCGGACGCCATCACCACCAGATCATCGTCGGTGACCAGATAGCGGGCCGGTCGCAGACCGTTGCGGTCCAGGGTCGCGCCGATCTGACGGCCATCGGTGAAACAGATGGCGGCGGGGCCGTCCCACGGCTCCATCAAGGCGGCATGATATTCGTAGAAAGCGCGCAGCTTTTCGTCCATCAGCGGATTGCCCGCCCAGGCTTCCGGCACCATGATCATCATGGCCTGAGCCAGCGAGTAGCCGCTTTGCACCAGGAGTTCCAGCGCATTGTCGAAGCTGGCGGAGTCCGACTGGCCTTCATAGGTCAGCGGCCACAGCTTATCCAGATCGTCGCCCAGCAGATCGGACTGCATGGCCTTGCGGCGCGCCCACATCCAATTCAGGTTGCCGCGCAGCGTGTTGATTTCGCCGTTGTGGCAGATCATGCGGAACGGATGGGCCAGACGCCAGGTCGGGAAGGTGTTGGTCGAGAAACGCTGGTGCACCAGCGCCATCGCCGAAATCAGACGTTCGTCGGTCAGATCCTTGTAATAGGGACCAACCTGTTCGGCCAGCAGCATGCCCTTATAGATCAAGGTGCGCGACGACATCGACGGGATATAGAAGTCGCGGGACGCGGGGCCTTCGATTTCCGAGATGGTGTTCGACATCTGCTTGCGGATGACGAACAGCTTGCGTTCGAACGCGTCCTGATCGCGGTCGTCGCTCTTGCCGATAAACACCTGACGGACCACGGGTTCGCTGCCGCGCACGCTTTCGCCCAGGATCGAGCTATCCACCGGCACGTCGCGCCAACCCAGCAGCTTCTGGCCTTCGGCGGCGATCAGGTCGGTCATGATCTTTTCGCACTGGGCGCGGGCGGCGGCGTCCTTGGGCAGGAACACCATACCGACGCCGTACTGACCCACCGGCGGCAGCACGAAGCCCAGATCGGCGGTCACGGCGCGGAAGAATTCATCGGGGATCTGAATCATGATGCCCGCGCCGTCACCGGCCAGCGGGTCGGCGCCGACGGCGCCGCGATGAGTCAGATTGACCAGGATTTCCAAACCCTGGCGGACGATCTGGTGGTTCTTGCGGTTTTTGATGTCGGCAACGAAACCAACGCCGCAGGCATCATGTTCTTGGGCAGGATTATACAGCCCCTGCCGTTCAGGAAGGCCCATCGAATTCATATTTTCTTTTTCCCATCGCCTCGGCTGCCAACACGCAGCCGGAACACATCCTCTGCCGTATAGCAAAAGGTTTCGCCGATGACACGCAAGAATGATCCCTCAGACCCCACTTTAATGTCATTTTTTTGCGTTGCGATCACAAGCCGCGCATTTTGTATAAAAAGTAACCAGTGACCGCCCATAAATTAAGCACACAAGACGACGCTTATTTAAGAACGATTCCCATCTTTTCCGCCGTTGACGCCGCACCGCGCTTGGGTCTTGATGCTGCATAAGCATCGGAAAAACAGGATGAATTCAGTGAAACGCGCGGTTGTGATCGGCGGTGGTCCGGCGGGATTAATGGCAGCGGAAGTCATCTCGGCCCAGGCGAACCGACAAAACGGGATCGAGGTGGCGGTTTATGACGCCATGCCGTCGGTAGGACGTAAATTTCTGCTGGCCGGCAAGGGCGGGCTGAACCTGACCCATTCCGAACCCCTGCCCGCTTTTGCCGCCCGCTATGGGGTGCATCGCGACCGTTTCGCCCGCCTGCTGGCCGATTTCGGCCCCGACCAATTGCGGGCCTGGGCGGCAGGCCTGGGGATCAGCACCTTTATCGGCACCAGCGGACGGGTGTTCCCCGACGAATTCAAAGCCGCGCCGCTGATGCGCGCCTGGGTGCGACGCCTGCGCAGCCAAGGAGTGATCTTTCACCCGCGCCACCGCTGGACCGGCTTTGCCTCCGACGGCAGCCCTGTCTTTATGACCCCGGATGGCGAAATTACCGCCAAAGCCGATGCCATCTTGCTGGCTCTGGGCGGCGGAAGCTGGGCGCGACTGGGATCGGATGGCGCCTGGATTGGTCCATTATCGGCCCTGGGCTGTCACATCACCCCCTTGAGGCCCGCCAATTGCGGTTTCCTGGCCGAGTGGACGGCGCATATGCAGCCGCATTTCGGCCAACCCCTCAAGAATATCGCCCTATCTATCGGCCCGCACCGCGTCCGGGGCGAGGCGATGATCACCGCCTATGGCATCGAAGGCGGGGCGATTTATGCCCTGTCGGCCTGGCTGCGCGATGCGGTGGAGGATGCGGCGGCAAGCGGCCAGCCTGCCACACTGCATCTGGACCTGAAACCCGACCTGGACCATGCGGCCCTGCTGGCCCGCCTGTCCAAGCCGCGCGGACGTTTATCCCTGTCCAACTGGCTGCGCAAGGCCGTCGGCCTGACACCTGCCGCCGTGGCCGTGCTGCGCGAAACTACCCTGCCGGAACGGCTGCAAAATTCCGTCGATCTTTGTAGTGCCATAAAAGACGCCTGCCTGCCCCTGACCGCACCCCGCCCGATGGATGAGGCCATCTCAACCGCGGGTGGTTTGGCCTGGGATGAGTTGGACGACGCCTTGATGCTGCGCCGCCGCCCCGGCCTGTTCTGCGCGGGCGAGATGCTGGACTGGGAAGCCCCGACCGGCGGCTATCTTCTCACCGGGTGCTTCTCCACCGGATGGAGGGCAGGCAAAAGTCTGATAGACTGGCTTTCTCCACCCTAAGACCGACATGCCCGCATATGCTTCGGGATGTATGGCGCGGCCCAAAGGGCGCTGTTATCATCTTTTAAATAAAGAAAGCAGCCCCTTGTTCGGGAACGACTCCATGCATTTGGTGATAGCCGACGACCATCAACTGGTCCGCGAAGCCCTGGCTCCCTTCATCGCGAAAGCCGCCCCTGCGGCAAGCTTGGCGCAGGCGTCCACTTTCGAGGAGGGATTGTCTCTGTGCGAGGAACACGCCGCCGATCTGACCCTGGTCATCCTCGATTGGCATATGCCCGGCATGCAGGGCGCCAACAGCATCCGCGCCCTGCGCCAACGCTTTCCCCCGCCGGTGAAAATCGTCGTGCTGTCGGGCACCGCCACCCCCGAAGACGCCCTGTCGGTCCTGAAAAACGGCGGCGACGGCTTTATCCCCAAGAGCTTGAGCGGCGTCGCCCTGACCAATGCCTTGCGTCTGGTTCTGGCGGGCGAGAATTTCTTTCCGTCCTCGATGCTGGGGGCCGCACATCGCCCGCCCACCCCGCCGTCGCGCCGCAATGACCTGGGGGAAATCGGCCGCAGCCTGTCGCCCCAGGAATATGACGTCATCGAATTGCTGTTGGAGGGGCTTTCCAACCGCGACATCGCCGAACGGCTGCGCGTACAGGAAGTCACCATCAAGAAGCGGCTGTCCAACGCCTATAGAAAATTGGGGGTCACCAGCCGTCTGCAAGCAGTTCAGGTGGTCAACGCCGCCCGACACGGGTAAAGTGCAGACTTCGCGCCGCTGCTGGGGCGAACAAGACGGAAAGAAGAACACTGATGAACGCCCCGACCCTCGACGAGGCCTTGGCCGAATGCCTGTCGATCATGGAAACCCTGCGCGACTATGTGGTGCGGACCGAATCCTATAGCACCGCCCACTTCCCCGACCCCATGCAGCGTTTGGCGGCGATCCGCGAATCCAGCCGCCTGACCGGACGCCTGACATCGGTGCTGTCGTGGCTGCTGTGGCACAAGGCCGCCCTGAACGGCGAAATCGACCGCGAAGAGTTGGAAAAGAATACGGCCGAAGTGATGGACGACGCCCCCAAGGCCGCCAGCGACGCCGACACCGCCCATCTGCCCGAAGACCTGAAGGTCTTGCGCGCCCGTTCGGAAGACCTGTTCGTGCGTATCAGCCGCCTGCAAGGGTTGGCCAACAGCTAACGGAACGATACAAGGGGGCAATCCGTCAGCCCCCATCCCTCCCCCATCTTGCGCATACCCCACCCCCGGCCTTTCCGGTTGCTAATTCAAGCTCGACCTGCCACCCTGCCTCGGTCGAAGACGTAGGGTCTACACACTCCGGCGCCGTTGCGCTGCCGGTCTTGCGTTCCTCCCTCAACCGATTTGATGCCTTTTAAGACCCCTTGAAAGGCAATGCGGGTTTTGCAGGGGAACGACGTGATCGTGAAACAAGCTTCCAGGCTTTTGCGTTTCATTTGATCCAAACAGCCGCCTGGCCACCGCCAGGCGCAGATTTCCCCCCGCCTTTTTGCAAACAGACCCCTGGTCGGCAAAGCCCAGAGGCCGCCAGACGGACAGGAGCC
>JASLCK010000154.1 GCA_030151865.1 Rhodospirillaceae bacterium
GCTTCGGTCATGCCGCTGACGGGGCGCGAAATGGCGTTGCCCAGCAGCCAGGACACGATACCGCCCAAGCCCAACCCGATCAGAGTAAAGATAATGGTGGAACTGAGCGAACTGTCGATCACCCCAACGGTCTGATGTTCGATACGGGCTTCTTCCTCGACCCCGCTATCGCGGATGAAGGCGGCATCGGCCGAGAATTTCGCGGCGATATCGGCGTTTACAGTGTCAAAAATCTCGGCGTTAGCGGCCAGCAGGACGGCGACACGCTCGAAAGCCGCGTTATATTTTGGCACCAAGTCTTGCAAGATCGCCACATTCTGCTGCATGGTCCCGCCGTGCACGACACCGGCCAGGGTTTGCAGACTTTCGCTAAGAGCCTGAAATTCCCCCTTGGCCTTGGCGACAAAGGACGCATCGCGCCGACCAATCATCTGATTGGCATAAAGACGCACCAACAAGCCATGTTCCATCACCTTGGTGGCGACATCCTCGACTTGCCCCTCGCCCTGTTTTACGGCGGCATTGCGCAGGGTCACGATCTGTTCCAGGAACATCGAACCCGATGGGTCCATCACCTTGGTGGTCAGTTCGTCAGCTTCGCGGCGCTGCTGATGCAAGGTGGCAAAATTGCGCATATAGGTTTCGAACCGCTCGGACATGTCACGAATACGCTGTAACCGTTCGGGGTTTTTGATGAAGCCCAAAGCTTCGGCAATCTGCTTGCGCATGGCGACCGCCACATCTTCGGCTTTCTTGGCGTCGTCTTCCTTGCCGGTCATGCCGTATTCACGGGCAAACCGACGCAATTCCAGGGCGTCACGATCCAGTTCACGGGCGATTGCCACCACTTTGACCCGTTGCGAATAGGTTTCGAACTGGTCTTTGGTGGCGGAGAAGTTCCGCACGGCGATGGTGGAAACGATGACCAGAATGGCCAGGACGCTGGCAAAGCCAACGAGAATCTTCGCTTTAATGCGAAGCGATGCGATGAAAGCCGACATGGCGGACCCCTCTTATAAACAGTGGACCGGCTGCGAAAGGGAATCGGCATCCCCAGGAATGCAATTTAGAGTAATTTAGATAAGATAAAATTCACTCAGGAATACACATCCAGGAATGAAATCCCTTAAATGCAGAAGCAGCCCCCTTTTCCTTATTCGCTCAGTTCAATGGCTATTGTAACCCTCCCGTTCAACATGAAACCGGCAGATTAATCAACAGGCTCTGCGCCCAACGCAGAGCGCGAGGAGCGTCTTTATATTTAAGAATTAACCAGAAAGGCTCACCCCTCTGGCAATCATATCCATAAGACACAAAAGGCCCCCCGACGCTGCCGCCGGGGGGCTTTTTGTAGAACGATCCTTGGCCGATCAGGACGCCGGATTGATCAAAGGCGGCTGCGCCTGATCCAGCCCCTTGATGCGGGCCACCTTGCCATCCACCGACACCCGGCCTTCGCCGATCAGCTTCAGGGCCAGGGGGTAAATGCGGTGTTCGCATTCCAGCACGCGGGCGGCCAGACTGTCTTCGTCGTCGCCGTCCAGTACCGGCACCGCCGCCTGGGCGATGATCGGACCGTCATCCAGATCGGGGGTGACGAAATGCACGGTGCAGCCATGCAGCTTGGCCCCGGCTTCCAGCGCCTGCCGATGGGTATGCAGCCCCTTGAAGCTGGGCAACAGCGCCGGATGAATGTTGACCAGCCGGTTCTTCCAGGCCAGGGCGAACCCGGCGGTCAGCAGGCGCATGAAGCCGGCCAGACACACCAGTTCGGCCCCGCTGGCGCGGATGGCCTGATCCAAGGCAGCGTCAAAATCCTCGCGGCTGGCGAAGTCCTTATGCCGGATGACTTCGGTCGGCACGCCCGCACGGGCGGCGCGTTCCAGACCAAAGACATCCGGCACATTGGAAATCACCCGGACGATCTCGGCCGGGAAGCCCGGCTGGGCGCAGGCGTCCAGCAAGGCTTGCAGGTTCGAGCCGCGCCCGGAAATCAGCACGGCGACTTTCAGCTTGTTCGCCATCAGGCCTTGGTCTTCCAAGCGTCGTCGGCGTTGTCAACCTGGCTCTGCGCCTCGTCGCCCTGGCGGGGACGAATGACGCCGATGCGATAGACGGTTTCGCCGCCTTCTTCCAAGATGCGCTGTGCTTCGTCGGCATCTTCGGCGGCAACGATGGCGACCATGCCGACGCCGCAATTGAAGGTGCGGGCCATTTCATGGGGCGCAATCTTGGCGATGGTCTTCAGCCAGCCGAACACCGGCGGCAGCGGCCAGGCGTTGGCGTCGAACTGGGCGACCACGTTTTCCGGCAGAACGCGCGGCACGTTTTCCACCAGACCGCCGCCCGTGATATGGGCCAGAGCCTTGATCTTACCGGCGCGAACGGCGGCCAGACAGCTCTTCACATAGATGCGGGTAGGGACCAGAAGCGATTCGCCCAGGGTCTTGCCCGGCGCGAACGGAGCCGGATCGGCATAGTTCAGACCCGAATGCAGGACCACGCGGCGCACCAGCGAATAGCCGTTGGAATGCACGCCCGACGACGCCAGACCCAGCACCACGTCACCGGCGGCAACATTGGTACCGTCGATCAGTTGGCCGCGTTCGGCGGCACCGACCGAGAAACCGGCCAGATCGTAATCACCCTTGGGGTACATGCCGGGCATTTCGGCGGTTTCACCACCGATCAGGGCGCAACCGGCCTGACGGCAGCCTTCGGCGATACCGGCGATGATCTTGGTTCCGGCGGCCACGTCGAGCTTGCCGGTGGCGAAATAATCCAGGAAGAACAGGGGTTCCGCCCCCTGGACCACCAGATCGTTGACGCACATCGCGACCAGATCGATGCCGACCGTGTCATGACGCTGGGCGTCGATGGCGACCTTCAGCTTGGTGCCGACGCCGTCGGTGGTGCCGACCAAAACCGGGTCTTT
>JASLCK010000200.1 GCA_030151865.1 Rhodospirillaceae bacterium
TCGACTTCGACGTGCACCACGGCAACGGCACCCAGGATATCTTCTTCAATAATCCTGGCCTGTTCTATTGCTCGACCCATCAGGATGAATCCTTTCCCGGCACCGGCTTCCCCCAAGAAACCGGCTGCGCCAACAACATCCTGAATGTCCCGTTGCCGCCCGGCAGCGGGTCCGAGCCTTGGCGCCAAGCGGTGGCCGACATGATCCTTCCCGCCATCCGCGCCTTCAAGCCGGAACTGATCATGATCTCGGCGGGGTTTGATGCCCATGCCTCGGACCCCATGGCCCATATGCGCCTGACCACCGAGGATTTTAACTGGGTCACCCACCAACTCTGCGATCTGGCCCGCGAAGTTTGCGACCAGCGCATCGTTTCGGTGATGGAAGGCGGCTATGACCTGCGCGCTCTGGCACTGTCGGTCGCGGCCCATGTGCGGGGGCTGATGGGGTTCTGACCCTCTTCCATCCTTTGCCTTTGAAAAAGAAAACCCCCGGCAGTTTCCTGCCGGGGGTTTTTCATTCACCAAACAGCCAAGAAATCAGGCGTTACCTTCCGCCTTGGCCCCCAGGGCGGCCTGGGCGGCAGCCAGACGGGCAATCGGCACGCGATAGGGCGAACAGGACACGTAATCCAGCCCGACCTTTTGGCAGAACCCGATCGAAGCCGGATCGCCGCCATGTTCGCCACAGATGCCCAGCTTGATGTTGGGACGGGTGGCGCGGCCACGGTCGGCGGCCAGCTTGATCAACTGCCCCACGCCTTCCTGATCCAGGCTGGCAAAGGGATCGTGCTCATAGATGCCCTTCTGACGATAGATTTCCAGGAACGGCCCGGAATCGTCACGGCTCATACCCAGCGTGGTCTGGGTCAGATCGTTGGTGCCAAAGCTGAAGAATTCACCGGTCTCGGCAATCTTGTCGGCCATCAAAGCCGCGCGCGGCAGCTCGATCATGGTGCCGACCAGATAATGCAGAGTGGTGCCGGTGGTTTCGAACACCTGACGGGCGGCCTTATCAACCACGTCCTTCATCAGATCCAACTCGCGCTTGGTGCCGACCAGCGGGATCATGATTTCCGGGGTAACCGCATTACCGGTTTTCTTCGACACTTCGACAGCCGCCTGGAAAATGGCGCGTGCCTGCATCTCATAGATTTCCGGATAGGACACGCCCAGGCGGCAGCCACGATGGCCCAGCATCGGGTTGGCTTCGTGCAGTTGCACATTGCGCGCCCGCAACAAAGCCACATCAGCACCGGCAGCAGCGGCCACTTCAGCCATTTCCTCTTCGGTCTGCGGCAGGAATTCATGCAGCGGCGGGTCCAGCAGGCGGATGGTCACCGGCAGGCCCTGCATGATCTCGAACAGCTCGACGAAATCGTTCTTCTGATAGGGTTCGATCTTGGCCAGGGCGTGACGACGCCCGGCTTCGTCCGACGCCAGGATCATTTCACGCACGGCAATGATGCGCTGCGGATCGAAGAACATATGTTCGGTCCGGCACAGGCCGATGCCTTCAGCGCCGAACTTGCGGGCGGTGCGGGCATCCAGCGGGGTTTCCGCATTGGTGCGCACCTTCATCGTGCGGACCGCATCGACCCATTCCATCAAGGTGGCGAAATCGCCGGTCAGTTCCGGCTGGACGGTGGGCACATGGCCCAGCATGACTTCGCCGGTCGCACCATCCAGGGTGATGATGTCGCCTTCTTTAACGGTCTTGCCCATCGAAGTCAGGGTCTTGGCGCGATAATCGATACGCACTTCGCCCGCCCCGGCGACGCAGGGACGCCCCATGCCGCGGGCCACCACGGCGGCGTGACTGGTCATGCCCCCACGCGACGTCAGGATGCCTTCGCTGACATGCATGCCGCCGATGTCTTCAGGGCTGGTTTCGATACGGACCAGGATCACCTTTTCGCCGTTCTTGGTCCAGGCTTCGGCGTCCTCGGCCGAGAACACCACCTTACCCGACGCGGCACCCGGCGAAGCGGGCAGACCGCGGACCAGGATATTACGTGCGGCATCGGGGTCCAGAGTCGGGTGCAGCAACTGGTCCAGGGCAGCGGGCTCGACGCGCAGCACGGCCTTTTCCTTGCTGATCAAACCTTCGCGGGCCATATCGACGGCGATCTTCAGCGCCGCCTTGGCGGTACGCTTGCCGGTACGGGTCTGCAACATCCACAGCTTGCTCTGCTGAACCGTGAATTCCAGGTCCTGCATGTCGGTGAAGTGGGTTTCCAGCTTGTGGCGCACATCCTCCAGGTCCTTGAAGACCTGGGGCATGACTTCTTCCATCGACGGCAGTTCGGCCCCGGCGGCAATGCGCGCGGCCTTGGTCAGATATTGCGGAGTGCGGATACCCGCCACCACGTCTTCGCCCTGGGCGTTGACCAGATATTCGCCATAGAACATCTTGTCGCCGGTCGAGGGATCGCGGGTGAAGGCCACGCCGGTGGCGCAGTCATCGCCCATATTGCCGAACACCATGGCCTGCACATTGACGGCAGTGCCCCAGCTGGCGGGAATCTCGTGCAAACGGCGATAGGTGATGGCGCGCTGGTTCATCCACGAACCGAACACCGCGCCGATGGCGCCCCACAACTGCTCATTCGGGTCCTGCGGGAACGGACGGCCCAGTTCCTCTTCCACCTTGGCCTTGAACTGGGTGACGATCACCTTCCAGTCATCGGCGGTCAGTTGGGTGTCCAGATGCAGGTCGCGGTCCTGCTTATGGGTTTCCAGAATGTCTTCGAAATGATGATGTTCGACGCCCAGAACAACGTCGGAATACATCTGGATGAAGCGGCGATAGCTGTCATAGGCAAAGCGCGGATCATTGGAGCGCTTGGCCAGACCTTCGACGGTGGCGTCGTTCAGACCCAGGTTCAAGACGGTGTCCATCATGCCCGGCATCGAAGCGCGCGCACCCGAACGGACCGACACCAACAGCGGATTATCCACGCTGCCGAACTTAAAGCCCATGATGCCTTCGATCTGACCCAGGGCGGTTTCCACCTGCGACTTCAGCTCGGCCGGATAGTTATGGCCGTTGTCGTAATAGTAGGTGCAGACTTCGGTGGTGATGGTAAAGCCAGGCGGAACCGGCAGGCCCAAATTGGCCATTTCGGCCAGATTGGCGCCCTTGCCGCCCAACAGGTTCTTCATCTCGGAACGTCCTTCCGACGATCCGCCGCCGAATGCGTAAACCCACTTGGCCATTCGCTGCCTCCTCCTTGGGGCATTCTGTGGTAACGGCTATCCCCCGGCAGGGCTGACCCGACGGGGATATCGATAAGCCGGATACGACTGTCTCCGCCGATGGCGGAGACATAACTGTAACATATGGGACTTCAGTCTCCGCCCGACAATGGCGGGAAAGCATGGGCGAGCCACCCCTTGGTATAAGGGGGCGGCTCGCTCAGACTTTAATCAACCCTCGATCTTCGAAAAGTCGGCGACGCTTTCCATCACCGCGCCAATCTGCGCCAACAGACGCAGACGGTTCAAACGGACCGGGGCATTGTCGGCATTGACCGTCACCTTGTCGAAGAAGGCATCGACCGGACGGCGCAGGCGGGCCAGCGCGGCCATGGCGTCGGCAAAGCCTTCGGCTGCCAACGCGGTCTTGACCGCCGGGACCACCGAAGCCAGAGCGTCGGCCAGAGCCTTTTCCTCGGCCTGTTCCAACAGCGCGGCGTCGATGTCGCCATCGTGACGGACACCGTCCTTCTTTTCCTCGATACGCACGATATTGGCGGCGCGGCGATAGGCGGTCAGCAGATTGGCCCCATCCTCGCTGGCGACGAAATCGCTCAGCGCATCGACACGGGCCAGCAAGCTAACCAGATCGTCCTGACCACCCAGGGCGAACACGCCCGCGATCAGATCATGACGCACGCCCTTTTCGCGCAGGGCCACGGTCAGGCGGTCGGCGAAAAAGTCCATCAGATCCGAAGCGGTCTGCTCGGCGCTGATGGCCAGATCGGACTTGATCAGACCATGGGCCTGGACGAACAAAGACCGCAGCGGCAGACGCAGCTTGTTTTCCAGGATCAGGCGGATCACCCCCAACGCAGCGCGGCGCAGCGCGAAGGGATCCTTGGAACCCGTCGGCTTTTCGTCGATGGCGAAGAAGCCCACCAGGCTGTCGATCTTGTCGGCCAGGGCGACGGCCACCGACACCGGGGCGGTGGGGCAGCGGTCATTGGGGCCCTGGGGCGAATAGTGATCGGCAATGGCGTCGGCGACGGGGGCGGCTTCGCCGTCATTCAGCGCGTAATAACGCCCCATGACGCCTTGCAGTTCAGGGAACTCGCCGACCATTTCCGACGACAGATCGGCCTTGGCCAACTGGGCGGCGCGCTTGGCGGCAGCCACATCGGCCCCGATGCGCGCGGCGATGTCACCGGCCAGAACGGTCACACGTTCCACCTTATCGGCCATGGTGCCCAGCTTGGCGTAATAAAGACGCTCGGCCAGCTTGGGCAGACGGCTTTCCAGCTTCACCTTGCGATCGGTGTCCCAGAAGAACTTGGCGTCGGACAGGCGGGCGCGCAGCACGCGCTCGTTCCCGGCAACGATGGCCTTGCCACCGTCAGCGGCCTGCATATTGCTGACCACCAGGAAGCGGTTGGCCAAGCGGCCATCGGCCTTCAGCAGCGAAAAGTACTTCTGGTGCGAGCGCATCGAGGTAATCAACACCTCGTCCGGCACGTCCATGAAGGTCTGATCGATGGTGCCGACCAGCACCACCGGCCATTCCACCAGACCGGTCACTTCGGCCAGCAGGCCTTCGTCCTGGCGCAGCTGGAACCCTTCGCGGGCGGCGGCAGCTTCGGCCTGAGTCAGGATCGAATGACGGCGTTCCACCGGGTCCAACACCACCTTGGCGGCGGCCAGATGGGCGGCATATCCGGCATAATCCTTAACCTGGAACCGGGCCGGAGCCATGAAACGATGACCAATGGTGCTATCGCCCGAGGTCACGGGGCCAAAGGAAATCGGCACCAGCTTACCATCCAACAGGGCCACAATACCCTGAAGCGGACGCACCCAGCGCACCGAATGGCTGCCCCAGCGCATGGATTTCGGCCAGGGGAAGTCCGTCAGGGTCTGTTCCACCACATCCTTCAAAACGTCGGCGGTGGGGCGGCCCTTCTTGGACAAGACGGCGAAATAGAACACGCCCTTGCCGGTATCGCGCTGTTCGCACTCTTCCAAGCTGACGCCAGCCCCCTTGAGGAAGCCGTCCAGCGCCTGGGCGGGCGCGCCGACGCGCGGGCCACGGCGTTCTTCCGACACGTCCGGAGTAGCCGCGGGCAGACCTTCAATCACCAGGGTCAGGCGGCGCGGCGTCACATAAGTGCGCACGCCGTCCAATTCCAGGCCGTTCTTCTTCAGACCATCGACCACCAGACGCTGCAAATCGTCGGCGGCACGGGCCTGCATGCGGGCGGGGATTTCTTCCGACAGCAGTTCGAGCAGGAATTCAGCCATGGCTCAGCCCTCCACCTTGGTGGTAGACCGCGAAGCCGTCCAGCCTTCACAACAGGCCTTGGCCAGGGCGCGCACGCGCCCGATGTAAGATTGACGCTCGGTCACGGAAATCACCCCACGGGCGTCCAGCAGGTTGAAACGATGGCTGGCCTTGATGCACTGGTCATAGGCGGGCAGCGCCAGACCGGCCTTCAGCAAGGCTTCGCATTCCTTTTCGGCATCCAGGAAGTGACGCAGCAGCATTTCGGTGTCGGCATATTCGAAATTGTGCTTCGAATATTCGATCTCGGCCTGCTTGAAGATGTCACCGTACTTCACGCCCGCACCGTTGAAATCCAGGTCATAGACGTTTTCCACACCCTGGATGTACATGGCGAGGCGTTCCAGGCCGTAGGTCAGTTCGACCGCTACGGGGTCGCATTCAATGCCGCCCACCTGCTGGAAATAAGTGAACTGCGTCACTTCCATGCCGTCGCACCAGACTTCCCAGCCCAGGCCCCAGGCACCCAGGGTTGGGCTTTCCCAGTCGTCTTCGACAAAGCGGATGTCATGGGCCAGGGGATCGATGCCCAGGCGGCGCAGGCTTTCCAGGTACAGTTCCTGGGCATTTTCCGGCGACGGCTTCAGCAGGGCCTGGAATTGATAATAATGCTGCAGGCGGTTGGGGTTTTCACCATAGCGGCCATCCTTGGGACGGCGCGACGGCTGCACATAGGCGGCCCGCCAGGACTCCGGCCCCAGGGCACGCAAAGTGGTCGCCGGGTGGAAGGTGCCCGCGCCCACTTCCATATCATAGGGCTGAAGAATCACGCATCCCTGCTCGGCCCAGAACGCCTGCAAGGTCAGGATGAGGGATTGGAAGCTTGGCCGCTGCGCCATGGAAAACCATCATTGAATCAAGAGGGACCGCGCCGGGGTCGGCGCAGGATGCGCAAAGGTAAGCGCCGCCCCGCCCCCGGGTCAATAGTCCGTCACGGCATCGGCGGCATGCGATAATAATTTTATGG
>JASLCK010000223.1 GCA_030151865.1 Rhodospirillaceae bacterium
CAAGCGCCGCTCGGGCTTGTCGCGTTTTCTGTTCTGACTTCGTCTGAACAGAAAACCCTCTAGCTCAGCTTTTTGACATGGCTGCGATAGGCCATATCTTCATGCAAGATGTGGTTCAGCAGCCAGTTGCGCAGAAAGTCGGCGGTATCCACCGTGATCTGATGGTCACAGCGTCCTTCCAGATAAGGGGTCTGGAAATGCCCCAATTGCAGGATCAGCCGTTCATGCTCGGCGGCATGGGGGGCGAGATCGGGGTAATCGTGGCGGTCCAGCATCACCTCCTCCCGTTGGAAGTGGTTGCGGGTTTCATTGACCAGTTCGTTCAGAATCGCGCCCAGGCTGGCGGTGTCGGCCCCATCCTGGGAATGGGTGAAGAAGCTGTTGAGCAGATCCACCAGCTTCTTGTGATCGTTATCCACCTGCGGAATACCCAGCTTGTAGGTGTCGGTCCAATCGATGAACATTTTTAAAACTCCCACATCTGACCTGGCAGGCGTCAGTGTCGCCTTAAGATCATCTCCCCAATGGTCTTAAGGATGGCCTAAGATAAGTAAAGTGGAAGCGGTTTTTTAGTTTTGCGCCGCAGCAAGAAGGCAGGCAAAAACTTCATGAAACATCGCTTCGGTCAACCGGCCCGTATTGGTATTCAGCCGCGAACAGTGATAACTGTCCACCAGCGTTACTTGTCCGGGCAGGGTGTGGCGGGCGCCATGGGCAAAGCCATAACCGCTTTTTTTCAGGCCGCGCGCCGCCAGAACGGCATCATGGGCAAAGCCGCCGATGGCCAGGATGGCGCGCAGATTGGGCATGGCGGCCATTTCCTGGGCCAGGAAGGGGCGGCAGGCCTTGGCTTCCGGCGTGGTTGGGCGGTTGGCGGGCGGCACGCAGCGCACCGCGTTGGTGATGCGCACGCCCTGTAAGTTCAGCCCGTCATCGGCGCGTTCGGCGTAGGTGCCTGTGGCGCAACCGAATTTCAGCAAAGTGGAATAGAGCAGGTCGCCCGCCCAGTCGCCGGTAAAGGGGCGTCCGGTAGCGTTGGCCCCGCGCAGGCCCGGCCCCAGGCCGACCAGCAGGATAGGGGCGTCGAGTGACCCGAACGAGGGAACGGGCCCGTTATGAAAGCTGGGGAATTTACGCCGGTTGTCGTGGCGGAACTCCACCAGACGGGGGCACAGCGGGCAATCGTGATCCGGGCCGCCAAAGCAGCCCGGACCTCCGGAAGCACTGGAAACAGCAGACATCGCGCGGGTCTTTAGTCGTCCAACGGGGTGATCTGCGGCTGCGGCGCGAAGCGGTCTTCGCGGGCATTGCCCGACGGCTGGCGGGCGATCAACTGTTCCAGTTCCTGCAATTCGACAAAGGTGTCGGCCTGACGGCGCAATTCGTCTGCCACCATCGGCGGCTGCGAGCGCACGGTGCTGACCACGGTGACGCGCACACCCTTGCGTTGCACGGCTTCGACCAGACGGCGGAAATCGCCATCGCCCGAGAACAGCACCACGTGATCCAGATACTGGGCCATTTCCATCACGTCGATGGCCAGTTCGATGTCCATGTTGCCTTTGATCTTGCGCCGCCCGGCGGCATCGGTGAATTCCTTGGTCGGCTTGGTGACCATGGTATAACCGTTGTAATCCAGCCAATCGACCAGCGGGCGGATCGGCGAATATTCCTGGTCTTCCACCAGGGCGGTGTAATAAAAGGCGCGGATCAGGCGGCCTTTGGCGGCAAAAAGCTCCAGCAGGCGTTTGTAATCGATGTCAAAACCCAGCGCCCGTGCGGCGGCATAAAGATTTGATCCATCAATAAAAAGGCCAACTCGCTCTTGAGTATAAAAAACCATCGACATATGAAACTCTCTTAAAAAATACAGGGTGGGGCTGGAAATGAATTCATTCCCAGCTCTCAATGTCGATGAAGGTAAGGTGTGGGTCTTTTATTTGCAAGGGTAAGCGGATGAATTTGACGAACGAAAGTGGGGTTATTTTGGTGGCCTTGGGGGCCAATCTGCCCAGCCGTTTCGGCGCGCCCAAAGAAACTTTGCAGACGGCCTTGAAAAGACTGGAAGAATGCGGCGTCGCCGTGCTGGCCTGCTCGCGCTTTTGGAAGACAAGGCCGGTGCCGGTGTCCGATCAGCCCTGGTTCGTCAATGCCGTCGCCTCGGTCCGGACCGAGCTGGACCCCGCCCAATTGTTGGCGTTGCTGCATCGCCTGGAAGACGAATTCGGCCGGGTGCGCACCGTGGTCAATGCTCCGCGTCTGATCGATCTGGATCTGATTGCCTATGGCGACACTGTTTTGCCGCCCGAAAGCGGCCTGACCTTGCCCCACCCCCGCGCGGGTGAACGGGCTTTCGTGCTGCTGCCGATCCAGGATATCGCGCCCGATTGGACCCATCCGGTCACGGGGGAGGGGTTGGCATCCATGTTGGCCCGCGTGCCCGCCGATCAGATGGCCGAACCCATGGAGTGATGGGCCAGCATACGGGGAAAAAACAACATTTTGCGGCTACGATTAAATTTCATGGCTGCTTTTTGTTTCACGCTGCTTGCTTTCGATGCTTAAAATAAATATGTATCCTTCCTTCTTCCGAGCCTGGAGTGAGTGTGCATGGCCCGCGTTACCGTAGAAGATTGCGTCCTGAAGGTGCCGAACCGCTTTGAGCTGGTGATGCTCGCCGGTCAACGCGCCCGTGACATTTCGTCGGGATCGCGCCTGACCGTCGAACGTGACAACGACAAGAACCCCGTCGTTGCCCTGCGTGAGATCGCCGACGAAACCGTCGACCTCGAAGCGCTGCGCAACGCCGTCGTCCAGGGGCTGCAAAAGCATGTCGAAGTGGACGAACCCGAAGAGGACGAAATCGACGCCCTGGCTGGCCGCGACCTGATCATGGAAGCAGGCGGCGTCACCGAAGAGGATGACGCCGGTGACGACAGCATGCTGTCGATCCGTGACGAAGGTGGCGATTTCGACGTCGACGGCGACGAATAACACCAAAAGGGGGCGGCCCAGGCATCTTGCGGGGCCGCCCGCTTTGTCTCTGGTTTCTTTTTCCTGCCGGACCGCTTGGTCGTCAAGGCGGTGTCCATTGCAGGCGCGGTTTCGATCACGGTCTTAAAAACGCCGGTCCCGCGCATGTTCCGGCGGGGTTGGTCCTAGGTCTTCGCGGCAACAGCGGGGGCGTCGCTGGGGTGATCAGCCATGATGCGCCAATTTGAACTGGTTGAACGCGTAAAGTCCTACGATCCCAATGTGGACGAGGATGCGATCAACCGCGCCTATGTCTTCGCCATGAAGATGCACGGCTC
>JASLCK010000244.1 GCA_030151865.1 Rhodospirillaceae bacterium
GATATCCCGGATGCCGCCACATCGCGCAACGCCGCACCATCCTTGGTGGAAAGCTGCGCCGAGCCGATGGCCAGATGGTCCAACTCGGCCCAATCCATGCCCAAGCGCGGTTCCGACACAGCCAGCCCATCGGCTTGCAGGGTAAGCTGCGCCGATGGCTGCGCGCCGCCGCTTACCGCCACGTCGCTGCCGATGGTTTTGACGTCGGCCAGCAAGCCGCTGTTGTCCAAATGCAGCCCTGCCCCTTCCACACGGCCTTTCAGGGCGGCGCGGGTTGGATCGGCCATATCCAGATCAAGCTTGCCGGTCCAAGCCAAACGGTCTTGGGCGGCGGCGATGCCCGGTTGACTGAATTTAACATCCCGCAAAGTCAGCGCGCCGGTCCAGGCCAGCTTGCCGGATTTGACGGTGACATCCTTGGCGTCAAGGGCACTGCCGCCCGTGGCCAGGGTCATACCGGCCCCATCGATGGCCAGCCCGGCAGCGGTCACTTGCCCGGCCAGGGCAATATCCATGGCGGCAGGATCGGCGGTCAGACGATCCAGTTTCAGATCGAACTCAGCCGCCTGAACCTGCCCTTCCGGGCTTTTCAGGGCGACTTTGCGCAGGCTGATCTGGGCGCCCCCCTCGGCCTTGCCGTCGTTCCATTGGGTTTGCCCGGCCCATCCCAGGGATTGGGCCTTGATCTCGTTACCGCCTTTGCTCAAAACCCCATCGGCCCAGTTGAAGGAACCGGACACCCCGCCATTGATGGCATTGGCGGCCTTCATCTGGCCGGTGGCGGTCAGATCGGCCGTCAGTTTGCCGCCCAGGCGGTTGATCGCGGCGGTTTCCGCCAGCGGGGCCAAAGCGGCCAAATCCAAACCATCCAGTTTCAGATGCACCGTGCCGCCGGGCTGATCGGCCAAGGGCGTGGCGCTGCCCTCCAGTTCGACGGGCGCGCCGTTGATGCTGCCCTTCAGATGAAAGGGCGCAGGGCTATCGGGCTGCCAGCTGCGCAACGCCGACAAGGACAATTCCGCCACCTGAATATCCAGGGACATCTTGCCATCCGTCAGGGTCAGCCGACTGTCGGTGATGTCAAGATCGCCGACATCAAAGGTCCAGGGTTTGCCGGAAGAAGGCTCGTCTGATTTGGCTGCGTCTATTGCCGCCCCGGCAGCAGCCCCGACGATCACCGGCAGGCCGTTGATGTCCCAATTATCGCCTTGGCGGGTAACCGAAATGCTGAGCCCCTTCAGCGCCACCGCCTGAAACGACACCCGCTTTTTCAGCAAGGGCCGCCAGTTGAAGCGCAGTGCCAGATCGTCCAGCGCCAGTGCGTCGCCGCTGGACGGACGGGCGGCCATGCCGCGCACCGTCACCCGCCCTTTGAACAGCGACAGATCGCTTTCCAGCAACGACACATCGACCATGCCCAGCTTGCGCAGATTGGACACCAGCCCCCACCGCAGCCCGACGGCAGGCAGGAAGGTCAACGCCAGCCCCAAGGCGATCAGAATCGACGTCAGCACCAACCAAAGGCGGCGGCTGCGCCAGCGGCTCTTGCGAACCGGCGTTTTATCGGCATCGCGCATCGGACGCTCTCCTACCCTCTGAACCCAACTTCACCCAACAGACGGTGGAAATCCCGCAAGAACTTTTCCGCCTGCGACGGATCAGGCACGCTTGAGAGAAATTTCTCCTCGAATTGCGGCTGTTTTAAGTGTTCGATCACCCGCTGGCGAGCCAGATTGAGGGACTTGCCCTCGATCAGCACGCCAGACCCACAGAACTTGATCAGCCGGATCGCCCGCATCGCTAAGGGGTCGTCGGCCTTGTCGATCTTCTCGATCACCCCTTCGTCCACCAGATAACGGGCCAGAATATCGTCGACCTGGGCGGCGGCCTGGGTGCGCATCTCTTCAGGCAGGCGGCGCGCCGCCAGCAGGGCCTTGTTGACCACCGTCAGCCCGGCCATCCGGTCACGGGGCGCCACCCGCGCGCCGACCCAGACATCGATCTGGTCGGCCTGGGCAATTTCCTCGGCCAAGACGGTTTGCAGGGCGTCGCCCAGCATCGGTTCCAACGTCGATTGACTGAGCGCCAAAAGAAAATGCACGCGCCGACAGGTGCCGTTCAAAGCCGTCACCACGCCGCGCATGGCCTGGGCGGGAATATCCGGCCCCTTCAGATTGGATAGATGGGCATAGCGCTGCACCAGCGCCTCGGCACTGGCGCCGCCGCCGATCACCCCCGACAAATCCACCAACCGATGCAGCACCCGGTGGAAGACGTCATATTCCTGGGCTGGTTCGTTGCGGGACAACGGATTGACGCCGCGCAGTTCGCGGGCCATGCGCGACAGCAGCACGTCCGACGTCTGGGGCAACAGGCCGGAGCCGAACAGGCGATTGATGATCTCGAACGACGGGGGCGAGAATTTCGGCGTTTCCGCCTTGCCAGCCACCAGATCGCAGATATGGCTCAAGGCCGTGCCCAGATTGCTTTGATAGCCCAGCAGATCCTGCACCACCTGGGCCGACACCACGATATCGGCGATCACCGCATCGACCTGGGGCAAGGCCTGATCAGCCATGCCGTCTTCCTCGGCCCAGGCCAACAATTGATCCAGCTTGCCCAGCCAACTGCGGATTTCCAAAAGCCGCTGCGCCATCAGGGCGCGGCGCATGAAATCGCGCTTGTCCCCGTCGCCTTTGGCGGCTTTCAAAATAGCGGCAAAGCTGTGGTCTGGCAGCTTGGGCAGGGTGCCCAGATCGCGGCAGCGAGCGTTGATCTTTTCCCAAAAATCGTAAAGGGCGTCGCGCCGCTGCTTGGACTCGGCCCCCGTCGCCTTGGCCTGCAGGTTGGACAGATTGTCCACCGCCGTCATCAGCATCCGGCCCTTGTCGCCGAAACGCTTCAATTCCTGGGGGGAATGCAAAAGCTCGGTCGGGGTGACGATCACCTCGTCCAGATATTTGCGCAGCAATCTGCCGATGGTGATGCGCGACGCCGGGCCATAGATATCCTCGACATTCTCGCAGACCGGGGCCTCGGCGATGGAGGCAAGCTGCGGATCGCTCTTTTGCTTGGCGTCGGCGGCTTTTTCCAGAATGACGGTTTCAGAATGCAGGCCGTCATGGCGGGCGAAGTCTCGCACCACCCGCACCGCTTCATGGTCGCCCTTTTGCAAAAGGCTTTCAGCGAAGTTGCGGGCGTCGGCTTCGTCACCCTTGATTTCGGCGACGACCCAATTCTTGTCGCGCAGAAACTGGATTTCAAACGAAGTCGGGCGTTCGGTCATGCCCGGACCTCCCCCACGCTCCGGACCAAGTCCTGGGCCAGACGGGCGGATTTTTCCAGATCGGCGGGGCTGAGCGCGGCGGCGATGGACTCTTGGGCTTTTTGCGCGGCATCGGCCACCCGCGTCGCCGACGAGCGCGCCGCCAGCGAGAACCAGGCATGGGCCTGCACCGGGTCGGCCGTCACCCCTTGCCCCAGGGCGAAGCGCACCCCCAGATTATAACGGGCCAAGGCGCTGCCCCCTTGCGCCGCCCGTTGCAGCCACAGCAAAGCCTGCTGGGGATCGACGGCAAGCCCCTCGCCGTCTTCGTACATGACGGACAGATCATATTGGGCGCGGCTGTCACCCTGATCGGCGGCCATGCGGCAATAAGCAGCGGCTTTGGCCAGATCGCGCTTTTCCGGCGCGGCGCTTTGGTACAGCACCGACAGACGGTATTGCGCCGTCCGATTACCGCCATCAGCAGCCTTGGTCAGCCAGGGCAAGGCGGCGTCAGGGTCACGTTCCACCCCCAGCCCATCCATCAGCGCTTGGCCCAGCAGCGCCGACGCCCCCAGATCGCCCTGATCGGCGGCACGGCGGAACCATTGCACCGCCGTCGCCGGATCCTTAGGGATGCCCAAACCCGAATAGAGCATCAGCCCCAGATTAAGCTGGGCCGCAGCTAAACCTTGCAAGGCGGCGCGCAGATAAAGGCTGGCCGCTTCCGCCGGATCGGGATCACCGCCGCGCCCCTTGCGGATCATGTTGGCCAAATTGAACAGGGCCATGGGTTCGGACTGATCGGCGGCGCGGCTGTAATAAGCCACCGCCTTGTCATCGTCCTGGGCCACGCTGTCGCCCCGCTCGTGCAGCACGCCCATCATGAACTGGGCCGCAGCATCGCCTTGATCCGCTGCCAGGCAATACCACTTGGCCGCACTGATCGGGTCAGCCGGGCCGCCGCGCCCGGTGCGCAGCATCGCCGCCAGATTATATTGCGCCTGGGCATGGCCCTGCTTGGCGGCCATTTCGTACCAGCGCCGGGCCATGGCGGCATCGGACGGCACACCCCAGCCCTTGTCACACACCAGCCCCATGGCAAACTGCCCTGGCGCATAGTGCTGTTGCGCGGCCCGCAGATACCAGCGTGCCGCTTCCGTCTCGCTGCCGGGCAGGCTTTGCCCCAGGCGATGGGCATTACCCAATTCCACCTGGGCGGCGGGATCACCCGCTTCCGCCGCCGGGCGCAAGGCCTCGGGGTCGGGTTCGTCCGGATGGTCATAAAGGGGATCGGGGTCGGGCTCGGGGATCGGCAGACCGTCTTGCGGCGGCTCGGGCGGCGGCAGATCGACGGCCAGCCCCTGGGCGCGCAATTGCTGAATGACCTCGATGGCTTCGGCATAGCCCTGGCGGGCCGACTTGACCAGCCACTGTACGGCCAAATCGGTGTCTTTGCCGACCTGATAGCCCAGCCGGTACATATTGCCCAGATTGAACTGAGCAACAGGATCGCCCGCCTCGGCCGCACGCCGGTTTCGCGTCACAAGTTCGGATTCACGCGCCATGCCCGTTGCCATCGACCCCACTACAACCGAACTTCAGGATGCCCCATCCCCGCCTGTCTGTCGAGCCAGGGGATTTACGGACCGATCAGCGTCAATGTAGGATGTCCTTAAATCTCTTGAGGGACAGACCAAAAGAATGTCGTCCAAACCCGTATATGATCGCCTGGTGTTCTATGCCGGGGATTCGATCTTCTCTGAAGGCGACGAAGGGAACTGGGCGTATCTGGTGCAGTCCGGCAGTGTGGAGATTTATAAGCTCGCCCCCGACGGCAGCGAGCGGATCTTGGCCCTGCTGGGGCCGGGACGGCTGTTTGGGGAAATGGCGCTGATCGACGATCAGCCGCGCATGGCCGGGGCGCGGGCCAAGGGGGAAACCACCCTGGTGCTGATCGACCGCGACCATCTGTTGAAGACGGTGCGCAACAGCCCGCCCCTGGTGCGCGAGCTGTTGCAGAACTTTTCCAACAATCTGCGGTCCATTACCCGGCGGCATCTGGAGCAAAGCCAGGCCGACAAGGACGCTGCCAAGGATGGCCCCTGCAAACCCGAACCCCGCCCCTATGTGGGCGAACGGCTGAGTTAACTTAGAGCCCGTCGCCTTCGGCCATTTGTTCACGGGTCAGCCAGAACACCTCGCCCGAGCTGTTGGCGGTATCCAACCAGAAGAACGGCAGATTGAATTCCGCTTCCAGGATTTCCCGGTCGGTGCCGATTTCGCACAGCAAACCACCATTGGGGGTCAGGTGGCGCGGCGCTTCCAGCAGGATGCGGCGCACGATGTCCAACCCGTCGGGGCCACCCGCCAGGGCCATTTCCGGCTCGTGACGGAATTCCGGCGGCAGGATCGCCATGGTTTCAGCGTCCACATAAGGCGGGTTGGTGATGATCAGATCATAATGACGGCCCTTCAGGGGCGTGAACAGATCGCCCTGGAACAGACTGATGCGTTCCCCATAGCCGCTTTCCTCGACATTCAGCTTGGCGACTTCCAACGCCTTTTCCGAC